>JBFHFW010000034.1:0-9314 GCA_041583395.1 Alphaproteobacteria bacterium | reverse complement strand
GCGTGCTGAATCCGTGGATAGCCCTTTGACGCAGAACTTTCTGAAATCTGTTGTTAATATGTCGTCTCATAGTAATGCTGCGGCGAAGGAGGCTTATAAGCGCGTTTGGCATGTGAAATCGCCGCCTTCACACAATGATGCAACGTCGGTTACATCCGAGTTAAGACGCCAATATGGTAGATCCGGTTTATTTATCGAGATTTATGAAGATAATGAATTTTCTGCTAAAACCCAAGAACTTGCACGGGACCTAGCTGAGGCCTGTAGAGATTTTGTGGTGCGTTAATTTATTTCATGAGGCCATTGTTTACACAGTCTACGGCCTTTATTTCGGGGTATGCGTCGGTGGCTGTGGCACAATTTTTTTGCTTTCGGTATAAAAATATCCTGCCAGAATAAGAGAGAGAGCTGCAAAAAAAACCGAAGCGACAGGTTTAATAAGTTCTATTTTCTTTAATTTTTCATTGTGTTTAAGGGCTGCATTTTCTGTATCGGTAGCGCAGTGTACTGCTTTGTTATCTGTAACATCGTTTTTATTGATTAAATGAGTGCATTGTTGTTCGTAAATATCTGTTTGGATATTTGTCTGGTGCTGATGGTCGAGTTGTGCGCTGTATTCTTTTGCATCGGTGTAAAGCACAGGCGTGAGGGCAGCCGCTCCGAGGCTGGCGGTAAGAAATGCCGCGGCCAAACGATTTGTTGTTGTTGGTGTCATCCTGCAATCACTAACTAATTTTATTATTTTAATCTAGAGCAGTTTTAAAACATGCTTTCTATTACGTCAATTATTTTAGTGCCGGGATAAGCAAACAAACATCACATTGATAACATTCCCGGCAGATTATAAAGGATTTCTTCTAATCTTTTACCTAAAAGGTACTAAAGAAAGAGCCTCTGGTTTGTGTTCATTAAGCCGCATGCGCGCATCAAATGTTTTAATAATGGCTTGCCCGACTTGCTCAATATCCAAGCGAGAGTTATCAATTTCAAGATCATAATCTATATCTCTGTACATTCCTTCATACTGAGACTCGGCCAAACCACCTTCACGGTCATCGCGCTTATTTTCTCTTTGACGCAGAGTTTCTACAGACGCCTTTAAACCCACAACGAACAAGTTGCTGTCGCGCGCAGCTATGCGCAAATTTTCAAATATTGTGTTCGGGCAAACAACATCAACAATCAGGTTGTGTCCCTGATCAATAAACAGCGAAACCGCTTTCATAAAACTATCAACCAAACGAGGTGCATTTTCCCTTGTATCGGGCTGTGCGTGTCTTGTCATGTCAAGAAACTGATCTCATTGAAGGTGCAGGAAACTCCCTTCCAAATGTTCCTGAAGATAACGCGCTGTGCTTGATTTTCCTGCGCTCGAGGTTCCATTCAGGATAATGACCCGTGGCTTATCTTGTGACATGATGGACTTTCTTATGCTTGCTTTGGCCTGCACTCTACCGCTCGATTTAAGCTTATGCCAATAAATGTCTTGTGTGACAATCCTGAGTTTATTTTTATCACGACCATGGTGTGGGGTGCATAAATGCTTGCTGAGACTGAGGCACATTCCCGAATACCTTAAGCCCATGCAAGCCACCATTAGGGCCATGCTGGAACAAAAGATGCGAGAATTTTGTTGTTGTGTCTGCCAGATCAGCCGCCGAAAAATAATGAAATTGATCTGCAAAAGTCGCCGTTTGCGGCAAAATAATTTGCCAAGGACTATCTTCAGGAAGAACACGTTTAATCTCCACCTTATTCCCCCCCGGCACAGAAACACGCAGGAGAAATTCAGCACTATTCATATAGGCTTTCAAATCATCGGGAACAACTTCCGTGCCATCCGCATAAATAACCTTATACCGTGGAGAATCTTCCAGTAAAAATTCAGGGGCTCCCTCACCGACTTTTCCGGCATAACCAAACATAGCCACCGCAGGTGTCGCATTCAAACGATGCAAATATGTATCAACGACTATGCCACTAACACTTGCTTCTTCCTCAAGAGCAAATAATGCATACTCCCCACGGCCTGTCCGTGCAGATTCCCAGCCTTTCATATGGTCTTCTTTACGTTGCCCGCGCACAGCATCCATAGGGCCACCGTAATGCATATTTGAAGCGGCCAATAATGTAGAATGTGTTAGAATATTTGAAACTGCTAAAGGCTGTTGACCTGTTGGCGTTCCGAACATATGGGCTCTTGCGATACCGCCTTCTTGATACGTAATAATCCGGACATGTGTTGCATCAACCGCCTTAGGCAAGATCAGCATTTGATTTATATCAGGGGCAAGCTTAACACGCTCCAAAACCGGAACATAGCTGGCGTTATTAAAGGTATCACGAACAAAAATACTGATTTCAGGAACATTATTACCCGTAAACCACTTGGTACTAATGTCAAAACACTCGAGGGCTGTACGCTCTTTAAGACCTATATCCATACGGTTATGAGCATCATGATCATATACCCAACCGTCATCTGTCACTGTCCAGCCAACGCCGCGGCCATCTTCCCATCCCTCATAAAATGCACCCATATGGGTAAATTGCCCCGTGGGATCTTGAGCAGGATCATGCCTCAAAACCGTATGCGGGTTTGTAAATCTTGAATCTTTGTAATCAATAATAAATGCATCAACGGGATTTTGCGTAGTCATGACCAATCTTTCCATATAGATGGGCTGCAACCTAGACTGCGGCAAGTCATATGTCAATGAGAATCAGATTTTCTCAACGAAATTATCCATCACGCGTTTTTTGCTGCCGTCTTCAAAAGCAATATCGAGTTTATGGCCATCGATATTGATGATCGTGCCGTTGCCAAACTTGCTATGGGTGACTTTGTCTCCTCTGGATAGCATAACACCATCCTCATTCACCACTTTGCGGTCATGGGGCTGTGCGGCACGGCGCGTGGCGGCGGCTGTCGCACGATTTTGATTAAAGCCCTGATTTTGAGCACTCCACCCTGAAACAGACCCCTTGGTCTGCTGAAATGCTTGATGCGAGAGGCGCTCATCCTCGCGGTAGGCGTTGGGCTGAAAGCCACTGCTATCCCAGTGTTGTGAGCGCCCGACGCGACCCAATCCACTCTCGGACGTGGCCTCGACATGCTCTTCGGGGAGCTCATCAACAAAGCGTGAGGGAATAGCACTGATCATATTGCCATACATATAACGATTGGCTGCAAAGGAAATAAAGCAACGCTTGCGCGCGCGTGTAATCCCGACATAGGCCAAACGGCGCTCTTCTTCCAACCCCTTGGTACCGTTTTCATCCATCGTGCGTTGGGAAGGGAACAAGCCTTCCTCCCATCCGGTCAGAAATACCGCATCAAACTCCAGCCCCTTGGCACCATGAAGCGTCATAATAGTGACACAGTCGCCATTTGCATTGTCTTGATTTTCAAACACCAGCGCCACATGCTCTAAAAACTCGGCCAAACTGTCAAATTCCTGCATGCCGCTGACAAATTCTTTGAGATTTTCCAATCGCCCGGGTGCTTCAGGGGTTTTATCTTCCTTCCACATCTGCATGTAGCCCGATTCTTCGAGCACCAAAGCCGCCACTTCGGCGTGCGGCGTATTATCAACCAGCGAACGCCAACGCGCAAAATCATCCAGCAACTTCATCAAGGTCGCATTGACCTTGGGCTTGAGCTCACTCCGCTGGGTCAGATCCATAATCGCATCATGCAGGCACATGCCATGCGCCCGCCCGTGGTCATAAAGTGCTTGCACCGTTGCCGGACCAATCGCACGTTTGGGTGTATTAATAATGCGTTCTAGCGCCAGATCATCTGCCGGTTGTGCAACCACCCGCAAATAAGCTAGCGCATCACGGATTTCCATGCGCTCATAAAAGCGCGCTCCGCCGACAACCTTATAGGCAATGCCAAGCTTCACAAAACGTTCTTCAAATTCACGGGTCTGGAAACCGGCACGCACCAACACCGCCATTTGATCTAAATTATATCCCGCATGCATTCCGCGCGGACGTTGCAACTGCTCAATCTGCTCCCCGACCCAGCGTGCCTCAGCCTGCCCATCCCACAGACCACAAACAGTGACCTTGTCGCCGTCACCTGCCTCTGACCAGAGTTCCTTACCCAGTCGATCGCCATTATGCGCGATAACCCCGCCTGCGGCCTTCAAAATATGGTTGGTCGAGCGGTAATTTTGCTCGAGCCGGATGATTTTTGCCCCCGGAAAATCCTTTTCAAAGCGCAGGATATTGCCGACCTCCGCCCCGCGCCAGCCGTAGATTGATTGGTCATCATCACCAACACAGCAAATATTATTCGAGCCCTGCGCCAACAACCGCAGCCAGAGATATTGCGCGACATTCGTATCTTGATACTCATCCACCAGCACATATTTAAAACGACGATGGTAATCCTCTAAGATCGAAGCATTTTGCGGATCACGTAGGATCGTAATCATATGCAGCAGCAGATCACCAAAATCACAGGCATTCACTTCTCGCATCCGTGCCTGATACAATTTATAAAGCGTAAGCAATTTTCCGTCCGCTAAATCACCGCTATCTGCGACATTAACCATATCAGGCGTCAATCCACGGTCTTTCCAGCGATCAATCACCGCCATCATCGCTTTAGGCACCCATTTTTTGACATCAACACCGTTGATCTCCATCAGCTGCTTCAAAAGGCGCACCTGATCATCAGGGTCTAAAATTGTAAAATTAGACGACAGACCGACCAGTTCGGCATGTCGGCGTAACTGGCGCGCAGCCAAGGCATGGAACGTCCCTAACCACCAACCCTCGACGGGCGCACCACCGAGCAGAGCCGACACACGCTCCCGCATCTCCAGCGCCGCCTTGTTGGTAAATGTCACGGCCAGAATTTGTGATGGAAACACCCGCCCACTATCGAGCAAATAGGCCAGACGCGAAGTCAGTACTTTCGTTTTGCCCGTCCCCGCACCGGCCAGCACCAGCAATGGCCCCTCGGTCGTGCTCACCGCCTCACGCTGCGCCGGATTAAGCGCATCAAGTAAAGATGAAGGCGCTTGGTTACCCGCCGCCTCCGGCTCTTCCATCGGGATTAAAGGATCATAGTCATGCATAGCTTATTGATAGCGGGGATTCGGGCGCTGATGCAAGGGGAACAGCCACGTTACACCCATATTGTTTGAAAAATCCGCCAAGCGATCTCCCCAGCATGGTAGCCTAATCAAATACCTCTTCCGCTTCCTCTGCAGGTGGGATACGCCCAATCGGGCGGCTGGTATCTTGCGGCGTGCCTTGTCCGGCGATCGAGATATCAAGCGCGGCGAGCGCATCCTCAATCGGAATAAATAGGTTAAGCCCTGTGCTGTATTCTTTAGGATCGGCAAAAAAGCCCTCGACCGTCATGCCGATAATATTGCCCTTCTCATCGAGTAACGGCCCACCAGAACTGCCGCCATGTATATCGACATCAGCCTGAATAAAGGGCAAACGAATCCCGTCATCTTTATATTCACGGTGCGCACTGACAATGCCTTTGGTCACTGTATTTTGTAATGTGCGGGCATCCTTTGGCGTACCCAGCGCATAAACATCTTCACTGATTTTAGCTCTACCCATACGGATGGGCAGTGTCACAATTTTAAAGTTATTCGGCACCTCTTCCAGCTTGAGTAAAGCCACATCACGCACCTTATTCATTCGCAACACCTCGGCGATAAATGTACGTTTTTTATCCGCTGAAATCACCCGCATGCGCCGTGCATCCCCTACCACATGCTGATTGGTCAGGATATGCCCCGCATCCGAGATAAAAAAGCCCGAGCCATGCCCGACCTTTTGCAAGGTCACCGCCGCCATACGCGAACGCTCGGCATGTTTATTAAAGGGCTGGACAAAAAGCGGCTTATTCTCGAGCACTACAGGCTCCAGCGGATCAAATATCCGCGGCTGGTCATCAATTTTGCTGCCGAAGGGCGCATCTTTACGCCAATGCAGTGGCGGTTTTTTGCCCTCGACAATTAGGGCACGAAAATCCCGATCCGCCGCTAGGTTATGCGCAGCCATATCAAACGCATCAAAGAAGAAAATATCCAGCCCTTCCACATTTAAAATCTTACGGTTGGTATAGCCCTCTGTCGTGGTCTTATACACCACCGTGCGGCGCAGCGCATCGTAAACGCTCCAATCTACCCTCATGTAAAATTTACCCTTGGCGCTGCCTCCCTTGGAGTCGCTGCACGTATCCAGATCGACATCCTTCACCCGTGCCGAGACAAAATATTCCGCGCGCTGTAATTCATCCTCGGGACGGAAATCAATATCGATATTTTCTACCACGTCATAGCCATTGGCCTCCAGCGCATCAGAGAATGTCTGCTTGACGAATTTAACCGGATAGCCCCCGATCGCGCGCCGCCCGACCGGCGATTGCAGTCCCCAGCACCAATTCCCCCACATCCCGCTCTCCAGCCCGACTTCGGTACCGGGCGGCAAAAGATAGCTGATCTTTGAAAAACGAAGGGGCGCGGGATGCGCCCAATCGGGCACCGGATCTACATCCGCATATTGCACTTGCTTCACATAGACCTGCGTACAAGCACTCGCAAGACCCAGCGTTACAATCAGTAATAAAAATTTGAAGTGCTTAATCATGAAGTTTTATGATACATTAAATACTTACTTATCTGAGTAACTTAACGAGTAATAATCCAAAAAGAAAGCCAAAGAACAATTATGACGCGTACTGCTACCATTAATCGCCAGACCAATGAAACCTCGATCAGTGTCACACTCGACCTCGATGGCACAGGCGCGGCTGATATTTCAACGGGAATTGGCTTTTTTGATCATATGTTGGAGCAACTCGCCAAACACTCACTGATCGACATGGTGATCAAGGCCGAGGGCGATCTGCACATTGATGCGCATCACACCGTTGAGGATACAGGCATTGCTCTTGGGCAGGCGTTGAAAGAAGCTGTCGGCGACAAGCGCGGCATTGCACGCTATGGGCACAGCTATGTCGCTATGGATGAAAGCCTGAGCCGCGTGGCGCTTGATCTCTCTAACCGTCCTTATGTGGTGTGGGAATGCCCCTTTACATCACCAAGTCTAGGCGAAATGGATACCGAGCTCTTCGAAGAATTCTACCGCGCTTTTGCAGGCAATGGCGGGATTACGCTGCATGCGCAAAACTTACATGGCTCTAATAATCACCATATGATCGAAAGCTTGTTTAAGGCGACTGCCAAAGCACTCCGCATGGCCGTTGAGACTGATCCGCGTGCAGTTAATCAGCTGCCGAGCACAAAGGGTGCGCTTTAAGGCTGAAATTCGTTGCCGTAGCCTTGCTCACCCTCAAAGGCGTATAAAGCATCTGGTGGAAGAACACCAATTTCAGTATCTGATGGAAGGCATGTCTCGGCATTACCTCTTACAGTGATACCGGTATATGTATTAACCGCACTATATGCCAAATCATTAGTATGATTTGCAATAGTCAGTGCAGATTCATTATGGTTTCCTTCAACCACGTCATCATTAAAGAAAAACCGTAAATTTAAAATAGTTGTAACAGCCACGACTTTTATCCCTTGTTTAAAAACATAGGAGAAAATCTATAAATATAAAAATAAATTATGTCAACCTATTTTATGAGCTTGCGGATTTTTTCCAAACTACCATCATTGCTAAGCTTGCGGTCACGTAGTACTTTTCCATGCGCAGGGAAATTCTCGTAGTCCGTCAGTGTTGCTACGGGTTGCTTCAAGGCCAAAAATCCCTGCCGGTCAACAACGGAAATCGATGTACGCTTGAGGAAATCCCACACCGATGTGCAAGAATAAGTATGCGCCCAGCCGCCCGTTGGTAAAACATGGTTCACGCCAATGCCGTAATTCCCTAAAGATGAGGGGCAAAGCTCGCCGATCAAAACCTCACCGGCATGCTTAAGTTGCGGTAAAACTTCTTCGGGATTTCTGACCTTCAGATGTAAATGCTCCGCCGCATAATCATTGGCCAGCGCGATTGAATCCGCAAGGCTATCGGTCAGAATAATACCGCCATAGCCTTTCTCTTCGCTCATTACATTGCGGCAAATCGTGCGGTGCGGTTCGGGCAGTCCATCAATCACGGCTGGTAACTTACGCCAGATCTCTTTAGCCAGTGCCTCATCATGGGTAATCAGCAAAGCCGCACTGTCCGCACCGTGCTCGGCCTCGTTCAATATATCCAGAACCGTATTATCGGGATCGGCATTCTCATCACATAGCACAATAGATTCTGAAGGCCCCGCAGGCATTCCCGGATCAAGGCGATCCGATAAAAGCCGCTTGGCCGCCGCCACGTAAGGCGAGCCAGGCCCCAGCACTTTTTTCACCGCCGGAATTGTGTCCGTCCCATAAGCCAGCGCTGCAATCGCCTGCGCGCCTCCAACCTTATAAACATTTTCAATACCGCAGAGTTTAGCTGTATAAAGCGTGGCATCATCCACCGTGCCCTCAGGCGTTGGCGGGGTCACAACATGGATCTGTTCAACACCCGCAATCACCGCCGGAATAGCCAGCATATAAAGCGCGGAGGGAAAAGCCCCTTTTCCGCGCGGCACGTATAAACCAACGGACTCAATCGGGTTTGTCTGCTCGCCCGCCCAAACACCGGGCTCGATCTCAATCAGCCAGCGCGCATCTTTATTCGCACGGCGCATTTGCTCTTCATGGAATTTCTTCACATTGGCCACGCAATGCGCGATAGCTGCCTTTAAATCATCATCAAGCGCTGCCTCCGCACGATCAAATTCCTCCGGCTTAGCTTTAATGTTATCCAGCGCAATTGTTGCGCCGTCAAATTTCTCGGCATATTTCACCAGCGCCACATCGCCGCGCATCTGCACTTCACTGGCAATCGGGCGAACAATGGCCATGACTTGATCAATATTCGCGCCGGATCGCCGCATTAAACGGTCTTTTGTTGCCTGATCTGTAGCGTTCCAACGGTAAAATGCGATATCCATAAGCCTTGTCGCCGTTTGTTTAGGATTGACAATGCCTTCATATAACCCGAAAAAGAGCACATGACAAAAGATTTTGTAGCAATCATCGACTACGGCTCCGGTAATTTACGCTCTGCGGCCAAGGCTTGCGAGCATGTCATTGCCTCTGAAAACCTTGATTTAGAGGTTAAAATTTCTGCCAATGCCGAAGACATCCGTGCGGCCTCCCACATTATTCTGCCCGGTCAAGGCGCGTTTGGTGATTGCATGAACGGCCTTCAAGCCGTGGATGGCATGATCTCCGCACTGGAAGAAAAAGTGCTGCATGGTGGCACGCCGTTTCTTG
>JBFHFW010000033.1:0-9332 GCA_041583395.1 Alphaproteobacteria bacterium | reverse complement strand
CACCGCCAATAGAAGAATGGCGATAAAAATGTAAATTCTTGAAAGCACTACCCTTTTCATCTAAATCATCTTAACATTAAAAAACGGAAAAATCTCGCCTTAAGCGCCATTTTTGATAGAATAAAAAGAGATAGAGCCAAAAGGATCGCAAAGCCACATGCGGGTTGAACTGAAAAAATTGATGGAAGAACTAGGCGTTGGGCGCATTTTGCATGCCTACGAATCCCAACCATGGCTGCATTATGATGACGAACAGGGCATCACATGTTCTGCCGAGGTACGCGTTGGCCCCGGCGCATCAAAAATCGAAGCCGAGTTACAATTCCTTTATGATGAACCCGAACAACATAACAAAGAAAACCCTTACCAAATCATGCTTTTACGCGCCATGCCGGTTAAAAGCGGAGAATGGCAGATTGATGCACTATGGGTTAAAAGCGAAAACTACGTTAATACAATCGGCGGCTGGGATCGCAAAGGCTGCGCCTTCTTCAAGGCCTGCATTCAGGCCATCCAAATGGGCGATCTCCCCGACATCGAAGAGTTAATCAGAACAATCCTCGTTGATGATGCCGCACGTGGGGGATCTGGGCGCATAGGCCGCAAATCACCGGTTGCCAAAGCAGGTGCCCTGATGGGCATGGGCAAAAAACCCTAAAAACCTTGACAAACACGTACATAATTGACATAATCCAAGATCATTGAAAGACAAAGGAGCGTCAGTATGACTGCACAAACCGTAAATGATAATGAGCGCAACCACGAACTGGAGGTCAAGCTCGCCATTCCGGACAGCACTGGATGCAGCCGTGAAGAACACCTTGACGCGCACCGTCAAATTTTCCTTCACATACAACAACAATACCAAGCAAAAATCATCAATAAAGGCACGCGTGTCCGTACCTACCTATCAGACAAAACCTTAAAAGCATATCAACACGGCTTTGAAATTCGCCATCAGGAAAAAGGTCAGCTGATGATCAAATGGGATGACAACACCGGCACAGAAGGTGGGGCTGTCATGGATCGGCAAGAGCAAAAAATCAAGCTCGTGCAAAACGCTCCCATCACATGTCTGGCTGACATTGAAACCTTTGGCACGGAAGGCACTAAACTGCCTGAATCTCTCGTACAACTCTTCAAGGAAAAAGGCACTCAAAAAAAGCTGCACCCCGTTGTACGCATTGAGTCCCAACGTGAAAAAATCAGGTACACGGTTGATATTGAGCACGATGATCGTACATATGCATTCACCTTTGAACTTGCCAAAGATGAAGGAATGGCCTACCCGCTGGAAGGGGAACCATATGCCATTGACCAACTCGAACTCGAAATTCATAGTGTCATTGATAAAGAGACCGGACGAGACGTGCTAAATGCGCCGGATGGCAGCAACCTTCCTACAGAAGTCCTACAAGACATTCTTACCGAAGAAGCAGCACGCTACACAAAACTGGGGCTGGAAGAAGTCCCTTATTCAAAATGCGAGCCGGGCATTGAAGCGCTGGGAGGAACAATCAAAAAGAATGAAGCACTAACCGCCGCACGAGAACAATATGCGGCCTCCCTTGAACTTCGGACAGCATAAAACTACTGCGCGCCGACAATCATGCCGTAACGCTCTGCCAAAACGGCCAATCCACCAGCTTCACATTCAATCAGTGGCGTAAAGTGCCATTTCGGCCCTTCACGATTAATCGATCCAATCAGCGCAGCACTGCCGTTTTGGCCGACAAAATGCTCATCCAGCACAAAGCGCAAAAGCTCGTGGCCGCTATCTTCATTAACAAGGCGCACATAGGCTTTACGCACATCACTTAAAGCCTGATCTTTCTCGCCACCATGATAGATGGACAACACAATCACAATTTTCACCACATCAAAAGGCAGCGCATGCAGATCAACCGAGATAACCTCATCATCGCCCTCACCGGCGCCTGTACGGCTGTCTCCATGATGTTTAACACCACCGTTACAAGCCTCGCGGTGATTATAATACACAAAATCATCATCATCACGTGTTTGCTCCGCCGCATTGAGCAAAAAGACACTCACATCCAGATCAAAATTTGCGAGATCAAACGCATTGGAATCCCAACCCACGCCGATCATCACATTATGAAGCGTCGGGTCTTTTTGGATAATATTAATATCATCGCCCAACTGAACCAGATTATCACCCATCTGAATATCTTGTCCCTCGAACCGCGTATCTAAAAAATCATCCATAAACGCTTACCCCACAACATAAATCATATAGATATAAATATTGTACACGACATAGCCCGCCATGAACAAATAGCCCACCGGCTTGGTGATTTTCTTACGCATAAACAACAAGCCTGCAAAAATAACACTCACCGCGGCGGCCACCCAAATATCAAAATTCGCCAGCTGAGGCGCGAAGCTCCCCGCGGCAATCGGCTTCACAGCCGCCGTCACACCGATAATCATCAGGATATTAAACACGTTGGAGCCAATAATATTGCCCAAAATCAGATCACCATGCCCCTTACGTCCCGCAATAATACAGGTCGCAAGCTCCGGCAGGGATGTCCCGAATGCGATAATCGAAAGCGCAATCACAGCCTCCGGCACGCCGATAATGCCTGCGCTGACCTTAGCACCGCGCACCAAAAACTCGGCACCCAGCGCAATTGCCAGCAAACCAATCAGCAAGAACCCGAGTGCCGCGCCCATGCTCTTATACTCGTGCTCTTCCACGGGCTCAAGCGGCACCTCGCCACGGCGCGCCATCGTGAATTGATAAAACACATACACCACCAACAGCACAATCATGCTCACCCCGACGATTTGCCCGACCGCGCCATAAAACAACAGCCCAGCCAAAAGCACCGTACAAAGCAACATCATCACAAGGTCTTTATAAATCCCCTTGGCATGCACCTTCAGCGTTGCGACAGTCGCTGTCGCCCCGATCACCATCAAAATATTGGCAATATTCGAGCCCACAACATTACCGATCGCAATGCCCGCAGAGCCGCGTAAATTGGCCAGCACAGAGACAATAAGCTCCGGCAGCGAGGTCCCGAACGCCACAATCGTAAAACCGACAATCAACGGAGAAATCCCCAAATGCCGCGCCACATACACGGCACTATCAATCGTCCAGTTCCCCCCGCGGATCAGCATAACTATCCCCGCCAGCATCGCCGCCGCCGCAAACACAAAAGCCTCGGATGTTGTAAATTCGATCAAGATAAAACCCCTTCAATTACTCAAGCCCCGCCAGCCTAACATATTTTTAAATACGAACACAGGGAAAGAGGAAAAAGATAAAGGGAGCAAAGTGAAAGCCTGCTCCCTTTAAAGTTTGTGGGGAAATATTCAGTTTAAAACGCGTAATTCAGACCCAAAGAATACGTCCACGCATTATCGACAACATTGTCGAAATCGGCCTTTTGGTAACGCGCCAACCCACGGACATTAAGCTGATCCGTGAGCTTGAACTGCGCCCCCGCACCGGCACGCAGACCAATTTCGCGCTCATCAACGGTGGCCGAGCCTACACCCGGAACGCTCGCGGTAATCTCGCCCTTGCTCCATGACAGACCGGCTGTGCCGATCAGCTCCACACGCTCCTGCGCGCCCAACGGCAAATACCCCAAAGCATCCAGCGTAAAGCCCTGCACCCGCACATCGGTAGAAAAATCCGCCGTCGCCACAGTCGCAGGCCCCACCACCGCGCCGCTGGCGATGTTTTTGCCTTCCTCACGCGTGCGGAAATAACCAAGCTCCGCCCCGAAATTCTTATGCGGACGCACGCCGACATGGATATTCGCGCCGTTCAAAGCATCCTCCAGAATAATCCCGCCATCGAGCGCAAAACCGCCGCCCAAATCATAATTATCGTTGTAATCATAAACGCTGCGCTGCAGATCAATCCCGACATAGGGATTAAGAGACGCCACATCGGCCGCCTGCGCCGCACCAACATAGCCAATTCCAGCCAATAAAGCCGTTGTTTTTAAAAGTTTTTTCATTTGGTTTTCTTTCACTCCTTTTTTCAAAACACATGAAAAAGCCACCAAGATTGCTCTTGGTGACCGGGAGTTCGAAACCATTAATACAGAAAAATGGCCGACGACCTTTAAGCCGAGGCTTTGGACATAGCCGCCGCTCCCGGTCGAAAGAAAGACCGAAAAGCGACATCAGTTTGTGCCTTTACCATCATTATAACAGGGAAAAGCACCAAATAACGACTGATGCCAGCCGTCTGTATTAAAGAGGTTTCGAAGCCCCATAACCACATACAACCATGCGGTTACATGAGCGATGTTATATAAAGGCGGCTGGAGTAGCAAGGAATTTTTTGTGGGGACAACCTTTTGGTTGAATTATTTTTGTAAAATCAACTATAGACACGGGGTTTAAAGGTAGTTTAGGGTGTCAGCAATATATTGATGTCTGCTTTTATCTGAACGAACATTCAAAACTATCAAAAATAATGAACTATGACTCCTCCAGACTGCACGGAATACGCAAATATAATAATAAATTTTTTCCATGAATGGCAGACCCTCACTGCAGGATTTCTTGCTCTAATTTCGGCATGGTGGACAATACAACACCTTCGAACACAGATAGATCTTACAATAAAAGAGCAAAAAATAACGCCGCTTGTTCATTCCGCTCAAAAAATTTCAAACACTCTACGAGAACTACTTTTAAAAGAGCATTCCTATGAACTATGGCTAGACGACTATTTGAGGGACTTGGGCTGGGCAAAAGATAACCTTGAACGCCAAGGAAGCAATCCTTTGATAATCACAAACCATAGTAAGGGAAAAAGCCTTACAGTAAAGAATAGTAGTGTTTTTTCTATAGTAGAACGCTATATCAAGGAAAAGGGAGCTGCTGCTGCACAAAAAATAATAATTGATGACAATGCTTTATTATTGAAACATGAAATAGACACCTTTAATGCGCAGCTATCGTATTTAATAGTCATTATACAAAAATTAAATGAATTAAAATATGACCCTCTTCTAATCCGCTTTACCTTATCAGAATTTCACTCTGCAGCCTGTATTCTAAAAAAAATCAACGTCTTACATAATGATACCATCATACACATGGGATTTTTAATGTCTTTAGTCCAACAAGAACACACTATGCTTAACGAACCAAAGAATAAATTTTGTGAAGAAATTAATAAAGCAAATATTTTGTCCCATAAAATCCGCCCTAAAGACATATCCGATGACATAAAAATACAGCATCACCCAGAAACGTTTTTATCTACATTCACTATTAAGCTTATATCTGGTGAAGAATTAACAAGAGACGATAATGGTGATTGGAGCCTTATTAATTATACCAATTAATACTTACTCCCTACCCCTTAGCCCCATCGCCCCAATCGCAGCCAAAGCCAAAGGCGCGATCCATTTCCGCGTGACCGGGGAAGAACTCGGTATAGTTGGTGAGCTTAATCCCGCCGCGCACATTCTCCAGCCCGCCAATCGCACACACGGCGAGCGCATCATTATGCTGCGAGAGGGTGACGACCAGATCATCCTCGCCAGGGACATCAATCATGACCTTGGGATTAATTTGCGCCCAGTTCGGCGCCCCGCCATAGATATAAAGATACACCAAAACGCGCTTGATCTTGCTCCACTGCGCGCCATTGATGCGGATAAATTCATCATGGCCTTCCTCATCGCCCTCGCGCTCATCCCCCGAAAGCTGCATAAAGGGCGCATTCTCGAAATCACCCCATTTCTCGCCAAAGGCCTGCACCGCGCCGCGCGAGCCATCCTCCAGCTCGTATAACACACCGATATCCAGATCAATATCGCGGGTCTTTTGCCGCTTGAGCATTTTACCAAGAAAAGAGGTGTCATCTTCGACAATCTGATCCCATGCCACGCCGATCAGGATTTCCTCGAACCCTTTTGCACCGGGCGAGATCGCAATGCTCTGCCCCGGCTGGCGCAGATCCTCGGCATTTTCGGGATCAAAGGACGCCATGCGCTCTCCCGCCGCGCCTAATGAGCCATTATGACCCGAGAATTTCGCCCGCGAGCGCGTCGCCTCGATAAGTGAATTTTGTGATCCGTTTGTGGGTTCGTCCGTCATACAGCCACAATAGCACCACCGCCTACGGCGAACAAGGGCGCTGAAAGCGTTGACGTTTTTCTTCCAGCGGCGCGCGGCAGTGACAGCCCTCGATATGGTCATTGACCATGCCCATCGCCTGCATAAAGGCATAGCATGTCGTGGGCCCGACAAATTTCCAGCCTCTGCGCTTAAGGTCTTTTGATAAAGCCTGCGAGGCCGCTGTCTGCCCCAAAGCCCGCAAAGCCGCATAATCCAATACGGATGGACGCTCCGCCTCCGGAGGTTCGAACTGCCAGAAATATGCCGCCAGAGAGCCAAATTCCTCGACCATCTCAAGCGCGCGCTGCGCATTATTGATCACGGCCTCGATTTTACCGCGATGACGGATAATGCCTGCATCTGTTAGAAGTTCTTCGATATTATTTTGGCTATAATTGGCTATTACATTGAAATCAAATCCATTAAAAGCCGCACGGAAATTTTCACGTTTGCGCAAAATCGTCAGCCACGACAACCCCGCTTGAAATCCTTCAAGCGATATTTTCTCGAACAAGCGGAGATCATCGACAACGGGCTGCCCCCATTCCTCATCATGATAGCGCGCATATTCCGCATCGCCACCATGCCACCAGCAGCGCTGCACACCATCCTCACCAAGGATTAATCCGTTCTTATCGCTTAAAATAGTCATTTATACTCTATACTCTAGCAGTTACTTACCCGTCCCAATAATCGCATATGAGCCAACAATCTCATCGTAACGCCCTGATCGCCGCAACTTCTTGAGGCCACGATTAAAAGCATCCCGATGCTCGGCGTGTTTAAAGCGCACGTAGTAACGCGTTGATTCACCAAAAATCGGATGAAAAACAACATCCGCGACACTATGCATTTGATAGGCATAATAGTTATAAATATCTTTATCAATCACCAAAACATCGGTATTCCCATCTAAAAAATCAACAACCTGATCTTTTTGGTTAGGATATTCAAAATAAGTGCCCTGTTTATGCAATTTTACAGCTATAGAATTAAAATCCTTCCCCAAATCAATATGCGCCAACTGCCACGCACCAACGCGATGCCCCAGCAAGTCCTTTAGATTTCTGATTTTGATACCCGAATTGGCACGCGTCATTGCAAAATTTTGGAACTCGATAAAACTGTCCGATAAATATCCAGGCCCCTCTGTATCGTAACGCACCGTTGCAATAGCATCGAGATTTTCACGAAAAGCGCCGCGCAATTCTTCATTGGAAAGCCTCAAAAAACTTGGAACAACCTGATACCCCTCTAATGCCAAGGCTTCTTTCACAATCTCATACTCAAAACCACGAACCTCATCGCCCACATGAAACAAATAAGGTGGCCGCGCATAACCGAAAGCGATCGTAAGCTTGTTTTCCTCTGCTGCAAAGGCTCTATACCCTAAAACTGCAAGAGCCCCAAAAAAAACAAAGAGGCTCAATACTGCAACTTTTTTAAAAGAAAATCTCACTGACACCATCAGGTCTTATCCTTAAAAACTAAAGACTTAGCCTATCTTTGAAACAAACAAAACTCAATGCAACGTCATACGCTTGCACTCAGGCCGCATCAGTCTCTAATCATGTGCTCAACCAATTCGGCCAATGCCTGAAAATCACGCCCGCCACGGTTATGGTCTTTATGAACTTTGCCCATCATAGTGATACCTTGATACGTCGCAATAAACATACGAGCAAATTGGCGTGGCTCCATCAAGAGCTTACCCTCTTGTGCCACAGGACGCAAATAACCGACCAATTGGTTCTCCCATTGTAAAAATATTGTCTTCATAACATCACGAAGTTGCTCGTCCTTATCCGCACGCTCCAACGCAAAATTCCCAAGCATACAACCACCCATAAAACCCTTTTGCGCCTGCGCGCCGTAGCTTTCCTGAATCCAGTTCATCAACGCAACCTTAACTGTCATCGCATTGGTTGCGCCGGCTAAATGCCTATCCAGCGGCGTTAGAATTTCTGTTTCGACATAATTTTGCAAGACCTCAAGCACAATCGCTTGTTTATTAGGATAGTGATGAAAAAAGCCGCCTTTACTTACGCCAGCCTTAGCGACGACCTCATTAATCGAAGCACCGTCATAACCCTCACTCCACAAAAGCTCGGATGCCGTTTGTACAATTTTTTGCTTGATATTACGTGCCATAAAAAAACCTCCCGCTGGTAAACTTATACAAAGTTTACCAACCGGTCGGTTTTAAAACAAGCGCCTTAGATAAATTTAAATATCTAGTACAGGATGTGACTGTACAACCTCTTGCTCTACCCGTGCTTCTGCTTCTGCTTTTAACTGACGCGCACGTTCTTTTTGCGCTTCTAAAAGCGCTAAACGCCCATGAAGCCCGGCAGGAGGAATTCCCCAATGGCCTTCATGTTGTGCTTGCTCCAAATAAGGTGCAAGATCATCCTCTGATTCCGGATTATCGCTCATATTTAAGATCTCCTGAAATAGTAGTTTATAAAATTATTATGGATACTAAGCTTTGATCGATAATATGTCAAGAAAAATGCACCCTCACCCCAGTGATCTCTTGAAATGTGCTATAATAACTGTTAGAAACGCAACCAATCGTAAATCCAATACAATAAAAAGTTTTAAAACATGGCAGCTTACCAATATATCTTCACCATGAACGGCCTGACAAAGGCCTATGGCAACGGCAAGAAAATCCTCGACGGCATCACGCTCAGCTTTATGCCCGGTGCAAAAATCGGCGTGCTTGGCCCTAACGGCGCGGGTAAATCAACGCTGCTGAAAATTATGGCCGGTATTGACAAGGATTTTGGCGGCGAGGCATGGGCGGCCGAGGGTGTACGCATCGGCTATCTGGAGCAAGAGCCCCATTTAGACGAGAGCAAAACCGTGCACGAAAATGTGCTCGAAGGACTCGGCGAGATTAAAGCCAAAGTTGATCGCTTTAATGCCATTGGTATGGAGATGGCCGAACCCGATGCGGATTACGATGCCCTGATGACCGAAATGGGCGAGTTACAAGAACAAATCGATGCCGCCGATGGTTGGGAGCTTGACCGCACCATCGCCATTGCCATGGACGCGCTGCGTTGCCCACCGGGTGATAGCGCCATTACAAATCTATCGGGCGGTGAAAAGCGCCGTGTGGCGCTGGCAAAATTGCTGCTGGAAAAACCTGATCTCCTCCTCCTCGACGAACCAACAAACCATCTGGACGCCGAGAGTGT
>JBFHFW010000032.1:0-9392 GCA_041583395.1 Alphaproteobacteria bacterium | reverse complement strand
CCACTGAAAGATCGGAAGCCGCCGGAGTAAAACTTCCCTCAAAATAGAGCTCTGCCCTATCAAGGCCTTCATTCCTCATATTGCCCGTCCTCATCATATAATTTTTCAATAGCTTGCCTCTTGTCTAAAGACTTTTTTGAATATTTGCAATACGCAACCTAACGTATGCGCAATAAAATTCCCAAAAATTAACAATAACCCAGTCTAAGATAAGTTGGCATAATAGAGTTTAAGCATAGATTCCTTTCCATGCGTCTAGAGATTTACAGCGTCTATTTTTAAAATATTTGAATGGATCTTTTGGGCTCAGAGCCCCCCGAATTCATCGCAGCCATTTCAAATAAGGCAAGTTACGCTGACAGCGCCCATACGGATTTGAAAGTCTGCTCCAATGCGGTTTTAAGGGTGCTAGCTGTGACCTTTAAAGCCTCCTCCCAGTCCAGATCGGCAGCCCCATCCGCACCATCGGAGATATATTTCAAGCAGACAAACGGAATATCGTGTGATTTGCTGATTAAGGCCAAAACGTAGGCCTCCATATCCACCACGTCATAAGCGCCGTTTCCAAAGTCTTCCTGAACCGAAAAATTATCACCTGTCCCGCATGTTGCTGTGGGGAAGGGGTGAACGGTCTCGCCATAAACCAATTCTACGGGATGCGCAGAAAAGGGCGTTTGGTAAGGCGCAAGCCCAAGAGGGGTCACATCCATATCCCGCTGGATAAAGGAGGTCGCATTGACCACGCTTCCTTTGGTGTGTTTTTGACTACCGGCAGTGCCCAAATTGACAATCATCTTGGGCGTTACACGTTGAAGATGCTGGCTCAACGCCAAAGCGGCCTGCACCTTCCCCACACCCGTGTACAAAACCGGATAATCATCAAACACGTTTTGGCTTTCCTGCTCCAGAGCAAATACAACCAATATATCGTCTTTTCCTTTAATCATATTGCACCAGTGAGCGAACACCCATCCCGTTCCAGATGAATTCGTTTAAATATCTTAAATCAATCAAAGCCAGTAGGCCCAAAACATTGTGCCCCCCTTCAACCAAGAGATCAGCCGAAGCCCTCATCGTTCCGCCAGTAGCCAATACGTCATCCACCAAAACAACCTTCTTGGGACGTTCGGGTTTGATCTCTATCGATGATACTCCGTATTCAAGCGTATAATCCTTGCGAATGGTGGGAGGAGCCAATTTACCGGCCTTGCGCACCATAATCACGTTTTTCCCTGTTGAAACCGCCAAAGCAGAAGCAAAGATAAACCCGCGGGCATCTACCCCGGCAAAGGCCTCGACCTGCAAAAGTTCCTCCGGGCTTAACAAACCCGTCAGCCCCGTAATCGTCGGGCAGAAATATTCGGATAAAAGCGGAGAGATATCTCTATACATCACACCTTGTATCGGGAAATCCGGAACATCCAGTATGTGTTTCTTAAACTGATTCATTGGCTTTCTACCTCATCGACATGAATATTTTCATGCCGTAACTTATCACGCAAAATTCAAAAGAGGTAAGTTATTTTAACAATCCCGTTCCTAAAGCCTATCGGCCATATCGCGTTGATTATTGGCTAGAACCTGTATCCCAAAGAGATAGCCCCAAAAAGAGAGGGGTCTTTTTGGCTGTCAAATTCTTTCGAGCGCCAGTTCAGCGTATAGGAAAGCTGCACTTGATCATAGATAAAGCTAACCCCTGCACTGGCATCGGCGACCGCATATTTTTTATCAACCGACGGGCTCTCTTCAAACGTATTCCCATCCAAAAAAATATTGCGCCCCATGGCACGGCCTTCCACACCTGCGAACAAGGACCAGGCAAATTGATCGGCAGGAGCAGCAAAAAACCCATTACCGGGAATGGCCGGACGAACGCGCAGGGGCGTTGATTGCCACGTATGTTGCCGGGGCGTAAATTGCAAGGTTACGCCACCCGCGCCATATGTATAAATATTCCCGAGCGTAACACCCGTATGCGGGGTTACATCAAAGTTAAAATGAGCGATTTCCGCACGATAGGCCAGCGGCCATTGGCGTTGCCATGACAGGATAATGCCCGGTTCGTTCTTCAATTGATACTCCCAGCCAGCAGGATCACTGACATTTAAAACCTTATGAACGAATTTCTGCGTCTGCTTCCCAAGCGCCCAAGGACCAACAATACCAATGGTCGCCTCCAGATCGTCCACATGATCATCGGTCAGGCTGGTGAGGCCGGTTGAAGCATATAAAAACCCCGCATAAGGGCGATCTGTGGGATCAGGTATACGGGCTCTGATACTTTCGGGTGTGTAAAGATTCTGGCCAATAGAATAGTAAGTCGATGTGGTTTTATTGATTTTAAAAGTCGGCACATATTTGTCCAGCATATAAGCAAACCAAGGCGGTTTTGTACTGAAATCAAAATAGGTCAGGCGCGTCCCGTTGGTATAGTTCTGATCTGATCCATCGCCGAAATTATCATTTTCAAGTGTGAAAGTGAAAAAATTCTTATCTTGGCTGAGCGCCTCTTTCGGTAGGATTACCTTGGACGCCAGGGATGTTGTGTCTTGTGCGCGGGCTTCTGGATACATTGCCCCTAAAACGATTGTCAGGGACAAGAGAACCAATAGAATTTTAAGCGCACGGCGGTGACGCATTTTTGTTTCCTTCCAGTCCCATATTGTCAAAAAAGAGCCGGACATGTTTGGGTGCCTTATTCTTGATATCAAACCCTTCCGGATCATCAAAATATTCAAAAATAATACCCTTCATAAAACAAGATACAAACTGTGTTAAGAGTTCCGGATCGGCACTGGTGGGCAGCTTACCTGCTTTTTTTGCCTTTTCGAAATAATATTTGAACAGGCGCATACTTTCCTTTTTTTTCTGGCGGTGTTTTTCCTTGTACTGCGCCAGATCACCCGTGTAATCACACTTGAACATAAACAGCATAAGCACCTGTTTTTTTTGCTCGTTTTGTTCCAGATCCAGTAAAATTTTGATGCATAAATCACGAAGCTGAGCCAGCGGTTCCGGATGATCTTTTTCAAGATCTTCCAGTATCATATCAACAAAAGGACGGTGCAGTCGCTCGTGCAGCGCGTTAAAAATCTGTGTTTTGTTCTCGAAATGCCAGTAGATAGCCCCCCGTGTTACACCGGCTTTTTTGGCAATTTCATTCAACGTGGTGCGTGCCACGCTTTTCTCGGAGAAAATCTGGGCCGCAGCATTTAAAATATCCTCACGCGTCTTTTCGGAATCTTCCTTGGTGCGTCTCATTACATCCCTCCTTCGCATTGACAACATACATTCGTGAATGTATAATCAATTTTAGCTGTAATTTCAATATTTGTCCAGCTTTGAAAAACAGCCAAAAAGGAACACAACCATGAAAAAAATAATCCTGTTACTGGTGTTATCGCTTTTGCTGGCTGCTGGCTGGTACTGGTGGAAAAATGATGGTCAAACGGGGCAAAATCCCGCCACTGCCACCGCAATGCCGCCACAATCTGTTGCTGTGCTTGAAATTGTTCCACAAACAATCGGCTTTACCCGCCAACTGCCGGGACGTGTTTCCCCCTATCGCCAATCACAGGTACGCCCGCAGGTCGATGGCATTATCACCGAACGTCTCTTTGAAGAAGGCGCCGATGTTGAAAAAGGCCAGCAACTTTACCAAATCGATGACGCCCGCTATAAAGCCGCCCTCAACAGCGCCAAAGCCGATCTGGCCAGTGCGCAAGCCAATGTGAAAACTGTCGAGGCAAAAACAAAGCGCTATAAAGATCTGGTCAAAATCAATGCCGTCAGCAAACAGGAATATGACGACGTCAAAGCCCAGTTCGATCAGGCCAATGCGGCGATTGCTGTGGCACAAGCGGCTGTAGATGTGGCACAGGTTAATCTGGATTACACCAAAGTATACGCACCGATTTCCGGACGGATCAGCCGTTCTTTTGTAACCGAAGGCGCGCTTGTTACCGCTAATCAGGCACAATATCTGGCGACAATCACGCAGCTTGACCCTGTTTACGTTGATATGCAGCAATCCGGCTCGGAAGCGATTAATTTACGTACACGCATGAGCGGAAAAGAAACCATTCCCGTCCATTTGATCCTTGATGAGAAAACAGGCAAAGACTACCCGCATAACGGCACATTAAAATTCTCCGAAGTAACCGTGGATGAAACAACAGGCTCCATTGCCTTGCGGGCTTTGATCCCCAATCCGGATGACCTGTTGCTTCCCGGCCTGTTTGTGCGCGCCACACTTGATCTGGGTGAAGATCAGGTCCTTCTGGTGCCACAACGCGCCAGCGTACGAACACCGGAAGGCCGTCTAACGGTCTGGATCGTTGATGAAAACGGAACGGCGCAGCCACGCGCCATTCAGGTCGAACAGGCCTATAAAGATAGCTGGATCGTCACAGATGGCGTAAAAACCGGCGATACCATCATTGTCGAGGGCTATCAAAAAGTCGCTCCCGGTGCATCGGTATCAACTGTAGCATGGCAACAAAAAACCACTTCCGGGCCACAGGCCTCCAACAATGAGGAGTGAGCTTTATGGCACGTTTTTTTATTGACCGCCCCGTATTCGCATGGGTGATCGCGATTATCATTATGCTGGCCGGTATCTTGTCAATCCGCTCCCTGCCGATTGAACAATATCCAAAAGTTGCCCCGCCGACCATCTCAATCAATGCCAACTATCCCGGTGCATCGGCGGAGACAGTTGAAAATGCCGTCACGCAGGTGATCGAGCAACGCCTCACCGGCATTGACCAGCTCCGCTACTTTACCTCCAGCAGTTCTGATGGCGCGATGAGCATTACCCTGACGTTCGAGCCAGAAGCAGATCCCGACATCGCGCAGGTCCAAACCCAAAACAAAGTACAAGGCGCCGTCACACAGCTACCCAAAGAGGTTCAGGCACTGGGCGTGACCGTGACCAAATCCAACAGCAGCTTTTTACTTGTGGTCGGGGTATATTCGGAAGACGGCAGCTTGTCACAGGGAGATCTGGGTGATCTGCTCGTCAGTTCGTTCCGCGATCCTCTATCACGTGTAAACGGGGTCGGGAATGTGCGGATATTCGGGGATCAACATGCCATGCGTATCTGGCTCGATCCGGCCAAGCTTTATAGCTACAACCTGACCCCGCTGGATGTGCAAAATGCCGTCCAGATCCAAAATACCGATATTTCCGCAGGACAACTTGGCGGAATGCCCGCCGCCCCGCACCAGCAAATCAATGCCACCGTCAAAGCGCAGGCAAGGCTGGAAACGGTAGAGGATTTCGAGCACATCGTCTTGCGGGTCAATACGGATGGCTCACAAGTGCGTCTGAAGGATGTGGCAACGCTGGAGCTAGGATCGGAAAGCTATGAACGCATCGTACGCTATAAACGCAAACCCGCAGCAGGGGCGGCGATTACATTGGCTACGGGCGCGAATGCTCTGGAAACAGCCGATCTGGTTAAGAAAAAAGTCGAAGAGCTTTCCCAATACCTCCCCGCAGGCGTCAAAATTATCTACCCGCTGGATGCGACGCCTTTTATCAAACTCTCTATCGACTCGGTCGTTCATACGCTGATCGAGGCGATTGTTCTGGTATTTTTTGTGATGTTGCTGTTTTTGCAGAATTTTCGCGCAACACTCATCCCCACAATCGCCGTTCCGGTGGTACTGCTGGGTACGTTTGCCGTGCTTTTGGCAGCAGGGTTTTCAATCAATGTTTTAACCATGTTTGCCATGGTGCTGGCGATTGGGCTGCTGGTGGATGATGCCATTGTTGTGGTCGAAAATGTCGAACGCATTATGAGCGAAGAAGGCCTCTCCCCCAAAGAAGCCACACGCAAATCCATGGATCAAATCACAGGGGCATTGGTCGGAATTACGGTTGTTTTGTCGACTGTCTTTATTCCAATGGCCTTTTTCAGCGGCTCGGCAGGCGCAATTTACCGGCAATTCTCGATCACCATTGTAGCAGCTATGGTGTTATCTGTATTGGTCGCATTAATCCTTTCGCCCTCTTTATGCGCGACACTCCTTAAGCATAAGAAAGGCGAAAAGCGTCGGGCGGATACGGGCTTTTTTGGCTGGTTCAACAAATATTTCAACAAAGGACGGGATGGCTACCAGAAAACAGCCTCCCATATAGCGGCGCGGGCCAAGCGGTTTTTTGTGGTGTATGTCCTGTTGGTAGGGGGACTGGCGGTTATTTTTATGCAGTTACCCGGATCTTTCCTACCGAATGAGGATCAAGGCTCCATGTACCTGATGGTAAACACACCGCCCAGCTCGACAGCCGAGCGTACACTGGAATCAGTAAAACAGGTCGAGGATTATTTTCTTGAGCAACAAAAAGATACGGTCGAGCACCTTTTTACCGTAGTCGGCTTCAGCTTTGCAGGGTCTGCACAAAATGCGGCCTTCGGGTTTATCGGCCTGAAAGACTGGGACGAACGTACACAAGAGCACCAAAGCGTATTCGCCTTGGCACAGGCCGCCGGTCGCGCGCTTTATCAGATTAAAGATGCCTCGGCCTATGCGTTTTTCCCGCCCCCCATACGTGAACTGGGGAATGCTTCGGGTTTCAATTTACAGCTGGTCGATCGTGGTGGTCTGGGGCATGAAGCACTGATGAATGCCCGCAACCGGCTTTTAGGTGCCGCCGCGCAAAACCCGAAACTCACCGGCGTACGCCCCAACGGTTTAAATGACGTGCCGCAATATAAAATCAATATCGACAGCGAAAAAGCCTCCGCACTCGGCTTGTCCTTAAGCGATATCAACCGCACACTGCAAATTGCCTGGGGGTCAAGCTACGTCAATGATTTCCTTGATAAGGGACGGATTAAGCGTGTCTACCTACAGGCCAATGCCCCCTATCGCATGATGCCCGAAGATCTTTATAACTGGTATGTGCGCAACGATCAGGGCGAAATGGTGCCGT
The DNA here is from genome assembly GCA_041583395.1 of Alphaproteobacteria bacterium. Classification (GTDB taxonomy): domain Bacteria; phylum Pseudomonadota; class Alphaproteobacteria; order Micavibrionales; family Micavibrionaceae; genus UBA6929. The sequence goes on along the minus strand of JBFHFW010000032.1, from coordinate 2,452 downwards.
TTAATACTTTCTCGACGGCGGAATGGACATATGGCTCGCCCAAGCTGGAACGCTTTGACGGCAATTCATCGGTGAATATCCAGGGCTCTCCCGCACCGGGGGTCAGCACCGGCGATGCGATGAAAGAAATTGAAAAAATCGTCAGCACGCTCCCCGAAGGAATCGGGCTGGAATGGTATGGCCTGTCTTATGAAGAACGCCAGACAGGCGCACAAGCCCCCGCACTTTATGCGCTCTCTGTCCTGATCGTATTTTTATGTCTGGCCGCGCTGTATGAAAGCTGGGCTGTGCCACTGGCGGTCATGCTTGTTGTGCCGCTCGGCATATTAGGCGCCACCATTGCCGCCTTTGCTTTTGGTCTGTCCAATGACGTGTACTTACAAGTGGCACTTTTAACCACAGTCGGGCTGGCCTCGAAAAACGCGATTTTGATTGTTGAATTTGCCAAAGACCTCAAGGAAGATGGGCATAGCTTGATGGAGGCCGTCGCCATTGCCGCCCGCCAGCGTTTCCGTCCTATCATTATGACCTCCATGGCCTTTATTCTGGGGGTTACACCCCTCGCACTCGCCAGCGGCGCAGGAGCCGCCAGCCAAAATGCAATCGGTATCGCCGTGATGGGGGGTATGCTCGGGGCAACTTTCCTTGCGATTTTCTTTGTTCCCATGTTTTATGTGATGGTAGAGAAAATCTTCCATAAGGAAAAAACGCACCAGACCCAACAAAAGAAAGATCAGGATCAGGATCATGTCATATAAATCCCTGTCTATTTTACTAAGTGCTGTGCTCTTGTCCGGTTGTACGCTAGATCCGGATTTTTCCCGACCCGCATTTCCCGCCGCACAAAACTGGAGCGAGGTTCCAGGATACGAAGCCCCCCTTGGCACCACGTTGGCGCAGCAAATGGATTGGAAAACATTCTTCGATACACCCGAACTGCATCTTGTGATCGGAACGGCCTTGCAAAACAATAAGGATTTAAAAATCACAGCGCTGAATATCGACGAAGCCCGTGCGCTCTACCGGATTGAGCGTGCCGATCTCTTCCCCGATGTGAACGCCAATGGTAACGCCACAATTAGCCAAAGCTCCGACAAAAGCAGCCTCACAGGCCAAGCACAAAAAAGCGAGCTCTATGAAGCCAATCTGGGCGTTAGCTCTTACGAGCTCGATCTGTTCGGAAAAATCCGCAGCGCTAATCAAGCCGCTCTTAATACCTATCTCGCCACGCAAGAAGCCCATTTTGTTGTCCGCAATGCCCTGATCGCGGAAACGGCGAACGCTTATTTACAGCTCTTGGCCGATCAAAAGCTATTGTCATTGACGCAAAAAACGCTGGAAGCCCAGCAAAGCACCTATGATATTCTCTCGAAAAGTCTGGAAAAAGGCGTATCGACCGAGCAAGATGTCGCCCGCGCCGCCACCGCTGTCGAGACAGCGCGTGTCAATTTGCATCAATATAGCCGTCTGGTCGCACAAGATCAAAATGCGCTGTTTTTGCTCATGGGCATTGCGCAGGCTAATGACTTCCTGCCCAAAACCACACTGGATAATATTTCCATCAAAGATGATCTCGACCCCGGTCTTCCTTCCGAAGTGCTATTAATGCGCCCCGACATCAAACAGGCCGAGTATGAATTACTGGCGCGGCATGCCGATATCGGCGCAGCGCGTGCGGCCTTTTTCCCCAGCATTAGCCTCACCGGTACATATGGCTTGGCCAGCCAGAGCCTCGGAAACCTGTTCACCGGTGGTGCCGCCGGTGCATGGGCGTTCCTGCCACAAATTACGCTGCCGGTTTTTCAGGGCGGGCGAAATCGTGCCAATCTTGACCTTGCAGAGATCCGCAAGGACAAAGCCATTGTGAACTACGAAAAAGCTGTCCAGAGTGCTTTTCGGGAAGTCTCCGATGAGCTGGCAGCCCGCGAAACGCTGGACAAGCAGCTCAAGTCGCAACGTCGCCTCGTCGCCGCCGCACAGAAAGTCTACGATATCTCGCAAGCACGTTATAAATCCGGTATTGATAGCTTCTTGAGTGTCCTCGATGCCCAGCGCGAGCTTTATACCTACCAGCAAAATGAAATCCAGACCGAACGCCAGCGCCTATCGAATCTGGTCAATCTCTACAAAGTTCTCGGCGGCGGCACAATCGACCAATAAGTCTCATAAAAAAGGGGATAAAGAGGCAGACTAAATGGCGGAGACGACAGGATTCGAACCTGCGAGGAGTTGCCCCCAACACGCTTTCCAGGCGTGCGCCTTAAACCGCTCGGCCACGTCTCCGCATAAAAACTGGGCGCACAGTAACGACTTTCCCAAAAAAGTGCAAGGGGCTTTGATCCTGAATAAATCCCTGATAGAATGAGATATATACCTTGGAAAGATCACATTATGCTTTCACGTTTTATTCTTTTGATTTTTGTTCTACCGTTTCTTGCCATTTGGGCGCATG
>JBFHFW010000031.1:0-9430 GCA_041583395.1 Alphaproteobacteria bacterium | reverse complement strand
TGCTGATTTGAAAGAAGCCTTGAAAACGCTTGAGTTGCCGCAAGGCTATACGCTGAAATTATCTGGTCAGTTCGAGCAAATGCAAGAAGCCAATGAACGTTTAAAAATCGCTGTTCCGGCAACCATCCTGATTATCATCACCTTACTCTACCTGCATTTCGGGCGCTGGGATCGTACAATCTTGATTATGCTCTCTGTGCCGTTCGGCATCATCGGCGGTGTTTGGTGGCTATGGCTGGCGGGATACAACCTTTCCGTTGCTGTGGCCGTTGGATTTATCGCGCTTGCCGGGATTGCTGTGGAAACCGCAATTGTAATGCTGATCTATATTGACCACGAAATGCGCGAACACTGGCCGGACACGTTCGAGAAGCTACTCGAAAATGTTCGTCATGGGGCAATTCAAAGGCTCCGCCCGAAACTCATGACGGTCAGTGCAATTATTCTCGGTCTGATCCCGATCTTCCTCACCGACGGACCGGGGTCAGACGTGATGCGGCGCATTGCCCTGCCGATGGTCGGCGGGATGGTCAGCACTACGCTTTTAACCTTGATCTTAATCCCGGTACTGTATGCGGTCTATATGCAATGGAAATTAAAACTAGTCATCAAAAATGAAAGGAAACCAAATGAAAATACAAACTAAAAAACTTACCGTATCATCTGTTATTTCTGCAGCGATACTCAGTCTCTCCGCTACAGGTGCTTTGGCGCATTTAGAGCCCCGTAAGGATGAAGGCAAAGAAAAATGTTATGGCGTTGTCAAAGCCGGTAAAAATTCTTGTGCAAGTAAAGCAAACAAGCATAGCTGCTCAGGCCGAGCAAAAAGCGATGGTGATCCGAATGAGTGGATTAAACTACCCAATGGTCTTTGTGAGAAACTTGTTGGCGGCTCATTGACGGAAAGTAATCAAGGATCAGAAGATGAAAAACCTGAGCTGTAAAAACGCTATCGCCACCGCGGCGGCTATTCTCATGTTATCGGGGTGCTCTATGATACCTGATTACCAAAGGCCGGACGTTGAAACACCGGCATGGAGAAGTGCGCAGAGTATTCAAAATGTTGAAATTGCTGCCGAGTGGTGGACAAATTTTGAAAGCGAAGAATTAAATGCTCTTATGCAGCGTGCCCTTGCAAAGAATAACAATTTGCAAGCTTCTCTCCAGCGTATTGAACAAGCGCGTGCAGATTTAAAAGTTGCAGGCGCTTCGCTGTTGCCCTCAGCGGATATAACGGCGAGTTATATGAGTGGCTCCACGCAAGCCATGAACATCACGGATATGCGCAATAAGGGTATCCCCGAATACACAGCGGATATCGGAATTTCTTATGAACTTGATTTGTTCGGTGCTAATCATGCCAAAGCGAACGCAGCGCAAGAGAGGCTTCTTGGCTCGGCTTATCAGCATGACGCGCTGGCGCTCGTCATTATGGGGGATGTGGCACAAAATTATTTCAATGCCCTGAATTTAAAAGAGCGCGTACGCATTGCCAAAGATAATTTACGTGCGACAGAAGATTTGCTGGATGTGGCTGAAGCGCGTTTTCAAACAGGAGCACGCACGCAACTCGATATAACACGCCAGGAAACGCAGGTGGCCAGAGCCAAGGCATCTGTTACAGCATTAGAGCAAGAACTGGCTTTGGCACAAAATGCGCTGGCTGTGCTGGTTGGTGATCCGCCACAGAGCTTTAATATAAGCGAAAAAAATATAAACGGCCTTCATCTACCTTCTCCGGCGATGTTGCAACCTGCCACGCTTTTGGAACGTAGGCCTGATATAAAAAGTATGGAGGCTATGCTTATTGCAGCCAATGCTGATATTGGCGCGGCGCGCGCTGCATTTTATCCATCCGTCAATATTGGCCCCAGTCTATTGCTGGCCGCTAACCCGTCGGCTTCTGCCCTGACTTTGGCCGGATCGGTCATTGCTCCGATTTTTCAGGGTGGGCGTTTGGAAGGCAGCCTTGATCGTGTAACTGCCCGCCAGAAAGAGTTGGCTGCAAATTATCAGCAAATGGTTTTAGTTGCGTTTAAGGAAGCTGAAAATGCCATGACAAAAGTGCAAAAAACATTGGAGCGCGAACAATTTCTAGAACAAGCTTTTGCCAAAGCACAAAAAGCCTATGACATCGCCGAACAACAATATGCTTTAAGCATTATTGATTTTCAAAATGTGTTAGATACGCAGCGCACTCTGCTAGAGTCCGAGGATCAGCATGAGAGGGCACGTTACGAAATATTGGCGGCGCGCATAGAGTTATTCAAAGCCATGGGTGGCGGATGGAAAGAAAGAGGATAGTATGCAACATCATAGCCCTACCTTTGTAGTCATTATGCTGTTGGCTTTTGGCTTGTTGGCTGTAACAAGCTACAAAGGCAGTGAGGTTGTTTATCGCCATGGCACGGGCGTGATGCGTATGCCGGAAGTTCATGGTGACGGGTGACGCGCGAGCCATTCGCACGATGATATGCTCGAACATCACCAAGAAATGGAAGATTTGAGTAACCAAGGCCATGACAATCACGATCATGGTGAACATCATCACTAAGGAGGAAACTATGCATCACGATAAATGCACACATGAACATAAAGGCTTTCTGGCCTGTGTTCTTTCATGGAAAGGGGTTGCGCTGATTTTGGCTCTGGCCGGAGTAAGCTATTACCTTCTAACCGTTCATCTTGAACATCTGGCCGTGGCACTGCCATACCTGATCCTGCTGGCTTGCCCTTTAATGCACATATTCGGGCACGGGCATGGCCATCTCCACTCAAACGATGACAAAGAGAAGAAATAGCATGTGTCTGTCGGAACCGGTCAGTTTTGTCGTCGGAGGTGCATTGATCGCAGGCGGGACTTATGCGGCATGGAAAGCTTATAAGATCAATATGCGCTATTTCCCTGTGGCGATGATGCCGGTTCTGGCAGGTGTGCAACAAATCTTTGAAGGTCATGTCTGGATGGGTTTGAATGATGCTGATCCGTTCATGGTCTGGTGGAGTGCGATGGGCTTTATCCTCTTTTCGTGGCTGATGTGGCCGACATGGATTCCTTTTGCAATCTGGTTTTTGGAACCTCCCAACAGCAAGCACAAACGGACACTCTTGATGTTTGCGGCAGCAGGCCTGACATTGGGTCTGACCCTGTACATTCCACACATGTTAAACCCCGATTGGGTCAGGGTCGCTATTAACAATCATTCCATTGCTTATGAAGATACGATGTTTCTTGATTACTTTATCCCGCGCTGGGCGACTTATGGCATTTACCTGTTCTTGATTATCACGCCGCCGCTACTTTCACACTATCTGCATATACGGTTATTCGGCCTGACACTGGTTGCGGTGATTACGGTGGTCTGGATTTTCCTAACCTATGCCTATATTTCATTTTTCTGCCTTATGGCGGGTTTGGCAACACTGCATTTAATCTATATTATTGCCTTCAATAAATGCTGCCGAGAATGCCCGGAGCTGTTCAGATAGGAAACGACATGGAAAAACATTCTTGCGGAGCACACCACAAACACAACCATGAAAATCATTCATGCTGCCATCACAAGCATCATCACAGTGAAAAGGAAAAACCAGTTGCGATACCGACTGCGGGCACAGATGTGATTTATACCTGCCCGATGCACCCGGAAATTCGGCAAGTTGGTTCGGGCAACTGCCCCGTTTGTGGTATGGCGCTGGAGCCAGAAGCCATTACTGGCGAAGAGGGAGAAAACCCGGAACTTGCAGATATGCGCAAACGCTTCTGGATTGGCCTTGTTCTAACGTTGCCCATTTTTGCATTGGAAATGGGCGCACATGTTTTGGACTTTCATCACTATATCAACGCCACGCTTTCCAACTGGATACAGCTCGTATTGGCAACGCCTGTTGTGCTGTGGGCTGGAAAACCGTTTTTTGAACGCGGGTGGCAGTCCCTAAAAACCCGCAATCTTAATATGTTTACGCTCATCGCCATGGGGACAGGTGTGGCGTGGTTTTATAGCATCGTAGCAACTTTGGTGCCTGATGTTTTTCCTGATGCGTTTCGTCAGGATGGCACGGTTGCCGTGTATTTTGAAGCTGCTGCTGTGATTACTGTTTTGGTCCTGCTGGGCCAAGTATTAGAGCTTAAAGCCCGTGAGCAAACAGGTGGTGCGATACGTGCTTTGCTTGACCTTGCACCAAAAACAGCCCGCCGCATTGATGATCATGGCCATGAAGAGGATGTACCACTGGATCAAATTAAAGTCGGTGATTTATTGCGCGTTCGTCCCGGCGAGAAGGTGCCGCTAGACGGCGTTATCACAGAAGGTAAAAGCGCTGTGGATGAGTCCATGGTTACGGGCGAATCCATGCCGGCGATGAAGCAAGCAGGCGATCAGGTCATTGGGGCAACGATGAACCAGACAGGAAGCTTTGTTATGAAAGCCGAGCGCGTGGGAAAAGACACTATGCTTTCACAAATTGTGCATATGGTTTCAGAGGCACAACGTAGTCGTGCTCCCATCCAAAGATTGGCCGATATTGTGGCGGGGTGGTTTGTCCCTGCTGTTATTGTGTGCGCTGCTATCTCTTTTATTATTTGGGCGATTTACGGGCCGTCACCTGCGCTGAGCTATGGCCTGATTGCTGCTGTGAGTGTCCTCATCATTGCCTGTCCTTGTGCTTTAGGGCTGGCGACCCCCATGTCCATTATGGTCGGTGTCGGTCAGGGAGCACAGGCAGGCGTTCTGATTAAAAACGCCGAGGCGCTGGAGCACATGGAAAAGGTCGATACGCTGGTTATTGATAAAACAGGCACATTAACCGAAGGCAAGCCAACCGTTACTAAAATAGTGCCTGCCGAGGGTTTTAACGAAGATGAATTGTTAGGACTGGCCGCATCGTTAGAACAGGGCAGCGAACATCCGCTGGCTCACGCCATTGTCATGGCAGCGAAGGATAAGGGGCTGGAATTAAAACCAGTGGACGGCTTTGACTCACCAACTGGCAAAGGGGTGATCGGTCAGGTTGAAGGCCAAGATGTCTCGCTTGGTAATATTATGTTGATGGAAGAGCAGTCTGTTGATGTGTCATCTTTAGCAGGGCGGGCTGATGAGTTGCGTTCAGATGGCGCAACCGTCATTTTCATGGCTGTTGGGGCTAAGCCCGCTGGGCTTTTGGCCATTGCTGATCCAATCAAGGAAACTACACCTGCCGCAATTAAAGCACTACATGCTCAAGGTATCCGCATTGTTATGCTCACAGGCGACAACCGCCGTACCGCCGAGGCTGTAGCCAAACAGTTAGACATTGAAGAGGTAGAAGCGGAAGTACTACCCGAAGATAAGGGTCGGATCGTCAAGAAACTTCACGATGAAGGCAAAATTGTTGCTATGGCCGGAGATGGCACCAATGATGCTCCGGCGCTGGCGGCTGCTGATGTGGGTATTGCCATGGGTACGGGTACCGATGTGGCCATGGAAAGTGCTGGCGTAACATTACTCAAGGGTGATCTGATGGGTATCGTCCGTGCTCGCAAGCTGTCTGTGGCCACTATGAACAATATCCGGCAGAACCTGTTTTTCGCATTTATCTATAATAGCGCAGGCGTGCCAGTCGCGGCGGGCATTTTGTATCCGTTCTTCGGCATCCTGCTCTCACCGATTATTGCTGCTGCTGCGATGTCACTATCATCGGTGAGTGTGATTACAAATGCGCTGCGATTAAGGTTAACTAATTTGTGATTTAGGTATTTTACGAAAACGGCAAACCTGTAATACTTATTTTTCCGTGTTTTGTTACTCTCTTGTTCAAATTTTGTCTAAGAATAACTTCGAGAGAATACGGCGATCAAAACTGGTATATATCTATCCTATGCGCTGATTCAACGGATTAGTCCGCTTATAAAACTAGAGAAAAGTTAGCGATGGACTGCAAGCACTGCCATTCAGTCCATCAATCTATCCGACGTAGAGAGTTTACCGTTTACCCATTGGTTAAAGTTTGAGGAGCGGGGGGAGCGCTCCGCATAGATTTTAATGCCTCTTGCACAGCAGTATTTTGGACAAGAGCACGGCACACATACCAAGATTCATCTTGTGCCAGCTGCAGGGCAGTATCGGGGAGCTGTGCCAAGGCAGCATTCCAGGCAAGAGCGCGGCGCACATCATTATCTTTATCTTTTGCCAGCTGCAGGGCAGCATCGGGGAGCTGTGCCAAGGCATCGCTTCTGGCAAGAGCACGGCGCACATCATTATCTTTATCTTTTGCCAGCTGCAGGGCAGCATCGGGGAGCTGTGCCAAGGCAGTATTTTGGACAAGAATCTTGCGCACATCATTATCTTGATCTTTTGCCAGTTGCAGAGCAGCATCAGGGAGTTGTGCCAAGGCTGGATTCTTGGCAAGAGCAGCGCGCACTATCCAATATTTATCCTTTGCTAGCTGCAAGGCAACATCGGGGAGTTGTGCCAAGGCCGTGTTCTCGGCAAGAGCATCGCGCACTCTCCAATTTTTATCTTTCGCCAGTTGCAGGGCAGCATCGGGGAGTTGTGCCAAGGCCGTGTTCTCGGCAAGAGCATCGCGCACATAGTAACTTTCATCTTTTGCTAGCTGCAGGGCAGCATCGGGGAGTTGCGCCAAGGCCGCGTTTACGGCAAGAGCAAGGCGCACATTTTCATATTTATCCTTTGCCAGCTGTTGGGCAATGTCTGGAAAGTGTTCCAATGCCCCATTTTCAGCAAGAGAATCGCGTACACACCAAGATTCATCTTTTGCCAGCTGCAGGGCAGCATCGGGGAGCTGCGCCAAGGCAGTATTTTTGACAAGAGCACGGCGCACATCCTCATCTTCATCTTGTGCCAGCTGTATGGCAATATCAGGGAATTGTGCCAAGGCCGTGTTTTCGGCAAGGGCTTTGCGCGCGTTTTCATCTTCATCTTTTGCCAGCTGTTGGATAGTTTCGGGAAAGCGTGCCAAGGCGGTATTCCTGATAAGAGCATAGCGCACATACTTATCTTTATCTTGTGCCAGTTGTAGAGCAGCATCAGGGAGTTGTGCCAAGGCGGCATTCTTGGCAAGAATATCGCGCACTTCCCAATCTTCATCTTTTGCCAGCTGTTGGGTGATCTCTTGTGGAGTCCATTGTAAAAAAGGATAGGCAGCGAGCTCTTTACGATTATCTATCGTGCCAAGATCAAGAGACAAAAACATCTGCATCGCTTTATCAGAATCCGGTGCTTTCACCCCGCAGGCATTAAAATAATGTTTTAAAAACGCATCTTTGGATTCCTTCAGCTTATCAAGAAGCGTGTCCTCATCTGGCCCTTGATTTTTGGCGTAATCGACCTTTAGAGCTTGTATGTCTTGAGGTGAAAGCTTTTGTGGCAAAAACTCCGATGCTTTCTCGATCAGTTGAAGCGCTTGCTTCTCCTCTTTGGAGATATGAGTGCTTTGTATGTTTTTATTTTGTTTGAGTAAAAAATCAGCCTTCGCAAAATGTGCTACAGCAACCACTCTATCGGATAAATGAATAACGGCTTTTTGTAAAATTTCTTCATCTGTAGACAATGTTTGTTGCGCTAAAAGTTTTAATGAAGAACTTTTCTTCTTCAACCACTTCAGGGAAGGTTTCTCCCGATTTGCCAGGAAAAAAATATCTTTATAAGACTGTTTCCGGTAGTTTTCAAAACCAATACAGATCTCCCGTGCATTTTCTAAAATATCTCTCAGATAATTTTTATCCAGCTCTTTAGCGCTTTGTTCAGCAAGTTGTTGTTTTTGGGCTTTTTGTCTTTCTGCTTGGAGCTGAACGAGCTGCTTTTTTTCAACCTCAAGAGTTTGTTGTTCTAGCTCTTGTTGGTATGCCTGTTTCTTTTTTACTAAAATTTCCTCCGCACTTAAATCACCGATGCTATCGGGGATTTCAAGAAGAGGTGTGGCTGAAAACGCTTCCGGCTTGGCTGTCGGCGGTGTGATATTGCGGGTTTTTCTGGCCAACGCCAATGCCTCATCGGAAAACTGTTGGCCATAGCTATCGACAATTTCACCATTAACCGCCAGCGCTGGAAGGCCGGATAAACTGACCGGAATATTGGATTGCCGCGCAATCTCACGGTAATACGGTATAAGATCTTGATCCTGACCCTGATTCTCGGGCATTGGCAGAATTGTAAAGCCGGTCTCGATGCGCGCGCTTTCAAATTGACCACACAGATAGAGCGCATCAAAGCCGCTAATATGCGTGGCAACGGGCTGGATATCGGTAAAAGCATTCTGATCATTCGCGCGCCGCGTATATTGTTTGACGCTCCAGCTGTCCCGCCCATAATCTTTACTCACCAGATAATAGGTTTCGCGTGAAAACCCGTCCTGACTTTGCGAGAGCTGCACGCTGCGACTGCGGAAAGACTCGCCCCCCACAATCGCCCATCCCGTAATAGGGCAATAATAAGCAAAATCGGTCTTTTGAAGTTCGTTCATTCACCAAGGCAATGCCTTACAGCTTTCCGATAGCCAGTCTACAAACAGGCGTGTTTTCGTAGAGAGATAGCGGTTTTGAGGGAATATAGCATAGATAGCACGCTCGGGGTATGTATGGTAATCAGGCAAAATCTGGACAAGTTCTCCAGTTTCAAGCTGTTGTGCAACTGAAAAGATGGGTAAAAGCGCCAGCCCTAAACCTTGCAAGCATGCTTCGCGCATCATTTCTCCGGTATTGGCACTCATGCTGCTTTGTGTCTTTACTTTGCCCTGCACACCATTTTTATCCGCGTAATGCCATTCTGAGCTGCGCCCATGTTTGTTAAAGATGATCATTGAATGTGTGCGTAAATCCTGTGGTGTATCAGGCAAACCATATTGTTCTTTATAGGTAGGGCTAGCGCATAAAATAATGGGGCAAGGTGCCAGTTTTCTAGCAATAAGGGATGAATCCTCTAGTGCGCCAATGCGTACGACGATATCATATCCTTCCTCAATTATATCGATATGCCGGTCATCAAAATTGATATCCAGTTTAACGTCAGGGTATTTTTTTGCAAAAGCCGCAATAGGTTTGGTTAAATACTGCATACCAAAAGACATTGGTGCATTTACTTTAAGCAGACCAACAGGGGTACTTTTGAGTTCTTGGATTTGACGTTCAGCCTCATCCAGATCCTCAATCGCTTTACGTGCACGCTCGTAATAAAGTGCCCCTTCCTCGGTTAAATGAACTTGCCGCGTTGTCCTGTTGAGTAGTTTGACGCCCAATTGATCTTCTAAGGCTTGTACCTGTTTACTGAGCGCGGGACCTGTTACTCCCAGTTCCCGAGCCGCCCCGGCAAAGCTTTCGTGTTTTACAACGGCAAGAAACATCACAATTTTTGAAATTTGAGCCATGGCCTAATTAGTAACTAAATGGAATTAATAATATTAATTATATCAGCATTATCATTTTTTAAGGAACTGG
>JBFHFW010000030.1:0-9486 GCA_041583395.1 Alphaproteobacteria bacterium | reverse complement strand
CTTTTAACAAAGCGCCTGCGCCATCTAAAATATCAATGGCTTTATCCGGTAGCCTCCGGTTTCTCAGATGCTTATGCGAGAGATCAATAGCGGCTTGTACGGCTTCATCGGTCACATGGCAGTTATGATATTCGCCATAATAGTCCTTAATGCCAGTGACAATTTTTAAGGCATCTTCCAGAGAGGGTTCTTTAACATCAACAGTGTTAAAGCGTCGCTCCAGAGCTTTATCCTTTTTGATATATTTGCGGTATTCGTCATAGGTTGTGGCGCCGATAAGCTTTATATCGCCTCGCGCGAGAGCTGGTTTCAAAAGATTTGCGGCATCCATAGTGTTGCCACTTGTGGCGCCGGCACCCATGAGCAAATGAAGTTCGTCAACAAACAAAACAGCATTTTTAAGCTCTGTAAGCCCGGCAATAACAGCTTTTAATCGTTTTTCAAAGTCGCCTCTGAATTTTGTTTCTGCAACAAGTGTACCCATATCAAGGCTGAATATCTTTAAGTCTTTCAGGTCTTCCGGCAGCGTGCCGTCAGCCGCCATCTGAGCCAAGCCTTCTATAATGGCCGTTTTTCCAACGCCAGCCTCACCCAGCAGGGCAGGGTTGCTTTTCGTTTTGCGTCTGAGGATGCGAATAACTTGCTGTATTTCATCATCACGGCCAATTGTAGGAGGTAATTTTTTTTGACGCGCCAGATCATTTAAGTTCAATGTAAATTCAGCCAAGGCTTTGCTCGGTTTTTTTTGAGCATTGGATGTTTGAGATGGTTGTGTTGTGCCATTTGTTTGTGGGGGTATATTTGCAGGGAGTTGTTTTTGATTTCCTAATGATATCCCGTAGCTTGTCATTGTTTGTGCTGCTTTTGATCGTGGATACCGATTTATAATGCCGATGATAAGCGTCACGGCTTTGAATTCTTCAGTTTGTAATGCCAGATTAGGCGTAGTTCTTGCAAGGTTAACGATTAGATCGGCGGCTTCTACAGACGGCCCCACTTGAGAAGGGTTTGTATCTAAAAATTCAGTGGACTGTATATGTTCAAGGAGCTCGGCAGAGATTTTGGACATATCAACGCCGGTTCTTTTAGTCAGATCAGAATGAACTGTCTGGTTGTCTAGAGCTGTCAACATCAATATTTCCAGATCAACGATCGGATAGTTATAGCGCGCACATAGCGCTCGTGCTTTTTGGGTCAATATTTGAAATGCTGCCATATCTGATCACCTTATAAAATTACGCAGAATTAGAAAATTATAAATTTTTTTAAGATGAGATTGTTTGCATATAAATGTACCTAACGTCAAGAAATTTTATGGTAATTTTTTTGCGTGTGTTATTTAAATTTTCTAGCAAGGGAAAAAACATGACTAGTCAATCTCCGCGATTTTATCCCAATGCCGGATTAAATGCGCTTGGCTGAGTGGCTCTGTGATTTCAAACAGGGGCAAGGGAGAGTTAATGCTTTGTCCCATATTGCGTCCGAACGGTTTTGCGGCAAAGTTTACGCGCGTATCATCGGGTAAAAAGCGATACTGACCAATCGGCAGGCTAAGGCGTAGGCCGTGCTCGATATGGGAATCGTTGCCAAAGATATTGATGTCTGAGAGATCCGTGGCTGTGGCATAGGCTTCTAAATTAATGCCGTTACGAAAGCGCTTGATAAGGGCGAGCGTACCGCCGAAATCTCCGGCCAGATAGCGCCCGATCTTGCCATGAAGGGTTAAATCAAGCGCGGGGCTGTCATACCAGATATTCACATGTCCGCTCGCCGCATTTTGTAGGCTCTGTGTTCCAAGATTAAGCGGGGTATCAGGGTCGCGTTTGGTGCTTAGCCATCCTTCTGCACCGAGAGCAAAACGCGAATTGAGCGGGCGATAAAGGATTTCTCCGCCTGTGCCGGCATACATTTCCTCCAGATAACCGCCCAGTAAAACCATATGGAGATCCGTGCGGAAGCTATGGGTAAAACCGGTATAGAGCTCTTCTAGTGCCACAGTGCGCTTTGTGAACTCCGCCACGTCCGAGCGCACATCATAGCTCAGCTTTAAACGGCTATCCTCGATATGGCGAAGATTATCCGCCACATTCAGGCGGAACCCAACCCCGCTTTCCAGCCAGCCAAAATCATCCGAGCGCCGCATCTTTCCGACTAATGCCGTACGGTACAGTGCGCCATAATCCTCATCGCTTAGGCTGAACTCGGTATTAAGCTCTAGCTTGTAATCATGGATAAATTTCTTGTCATGCACCATGCGGTCGTGATGACACAACGGTTTAAGCAGGGTATTGAGGGTTTTGTAGTTGCTATCCCCTGCGCGGCTGATGCAGGGTTGCGGCGGTTTTGCTGTGATTGTGGTGTTGTGCCAGATTTCCTCGGCACTGCTCTGGTCTTTGCGGTTGGCCTTTTCCATCTCACGGCGGGGCAGATGAATGGTCGAGCCAACAAAGCTCATGAATGTTGGGGTGATGCTCAGCTCTTCAATATCTTGCCCCGCGTGATTGGTCATATGAATAGCCGCATCACGTAGTTGCATCGTCATCGGGCGGTCAGTCGTCAGCTTAAGATAGCTATGGGCTTGGCGCGGTGTGGCTGTTGTGCCGTAAAGATGGATTTTGTCCTTTTCTGCCGAAACTGCCATGGCATCCGTTGAGGCTGTCGCGGTGCGGTAGGTGCGCATCGGTGTGAGCGGCTTTCGGTCAGTAAAATGATCCGGCCAGTTTTTGAGATTCTCGCGCAAGGATAGCCGCGCCATGATTTTATCTGCACCTTGCGTAGCGAGGCTGATATTCAGCCAATCTTGCGCTTGGTAAGACGCGCCAATCGACCACGGTGCGCCCGCATGGTAATCAAAGCTGGCTTGTTCGGCGCTATAGCGGTCGGCATTGTAATCGGCCTTGATCGAAAGCCCCTCAAAGGGCGTGAAATATTCAACCCCGCCGAAAAAGCCGATATGCTCACCCGTGAACCAGCTATGCATTTGATTGGGTTCATCGGCACTCAGATCCCGCGTGCGCCCAAAGTGAGAACTCATGATTTTAAGTGGATTTTTGGCATATGCTGCACTGCCCATCCGTCCCCATCCCATGCCGGCCGTGAAATCAAAATTTTTGTATTTTTTGGAGGCAATCAAAGCCTCCCCCGCCATGCGGTTATGCCCGATGGCTGATTCCAGATAAGCTGCAATCTCTGGCGCATATTTGCTTTCCTCAAGTAAACGGAGCTTAAAATCAATACCGGGGTAAAAGCGGTCAGGATCAGCATTAACGCGCGAGACTTCCCCTGTTTGCCGTAGATTAATATGCAGGGGCTCGGCAATTTGTATGCCCAAAAATCCGTGTAGATAAGGATCAAGCGTGCCTAATCCGGCTGTCACTGTGCCGCTGTCCTCCATCCGTGCGCTGGGGATGGTATTGAGGCCGATCACACCCGTGAGTGATGGCGAAGGCTGTGCATGCGCCATCGAACCGGCTTCAAGAGCCAGTAAAAAACAAACGGAGAATTGAAGTAGGCGAGATACACGCATAGTAGAAAAACTAAGAGACTCCTAACCTCACCAGTTTTGGGGATTGCGCAGACGAAGTCAAAGTCAATGGCACGGTTGTCCAAGGATTTTATGAGGGCTGGCGCTCGAATTTAATAACGGGAGTGCGATATTCCACTTCGTTCACTGTAGATAAGCCTTCACCTACAGCAACAAAATTAAATTTTTTGAAAAGTGCCATTGATGCAGCGTTGTCTTTTTCTATCTCGGCAACTGTAATGGGGAGGGAAAGCTGCTCGCATAATTCGCGAAGTGTTGTGTATACTTCGGCAGCAATGCCCTGATTGCGGTAGCTTGGAGATATATAAGGCCCAAGACGGTTTCTGCCTTCTGAATCTATCCAAAATTCTAAAGCACCGATAATTTTACTCTCATCTTTTGTAAATACATGGATAGATACGCGGTTTGTTTGTTCATCGGTATTCTCAAAGTGGTCAAATATGACATCACGGATGTAATTTGCATCGTAGTCATCACCGTTTTTCTTATGCGTTGGCCAGCCGAAATATTGAAGGCGTGCCTTATCATCTTGATTGAAAAAGTCGGCAATAATTTCGGCCTCATCCAAGCGCCAAAGGCGCACAACTGTGCGTTCTGTATCTAACGGGGTTACTAAGGCCTGTTTTAGTTTTTCTGTGCGTTGTTTGTGGTCATCACTCATGGAGTTAGGGTTTAACATATCGGTAGACATTCTGTCACTAAAAATCTGTCTTCTCTATTGTTTTCTCTTAAAATACTGTATCTTACTAAGTATGAGCTTGGATCAAACATCTTATGATCTATGTGTGATCGGTGGTGGCATTAATGGTGCAGGCGTCGCACGCGACGCGGCAGGGCGTGGCTTGTCTGTCTTGTTGGTCGAAGCCAAAGATCTGGCGAGCGGCACCTCTTCGGCCTCCAGCAAGCTTATTCACGGCGGTTTGCGCTATTTGGAATATTTCGAATTTAAAATGGTGCGTAATGCGCTGAAAGAGCGCCGCGTGCTGCAGACGATTGTGCCGCATTTGATCAGACCGCAAGAATTTATCCTGCCGCATATGCCCGGGATGCGCCCTTATTGGATGCTGGATTTGGGGCTGTTTTTGTACGAAAATCTGGATTCATTTAGTAAGACCTCCGGGCAGGTTCCGCGCTTGCCAAAATCCAAAGGTGTGAAGTTCAATCGCCATATTGCGGGCATGCCGCTTAAGACCAAGCTCAAGAAAGGCTTTTCTTATTATGATTGCTGGGTTGATGATGCGCGCCTTGTTGTGAGCAACGCAATGGATGCGGCGGCGCATGGTGCTACAATCCTGACCCGCACCACCTGCGAGAATATAAAATCCGCCGAAGACGGCACGTGGCAGCTCACATTACGCGATGGCTATAGCCATGAAGCACAGATTATACAAGCCGATGCTATTATCAATGCCGCGGGCCCGTGGGTCAGGGATGTGCTGGATCATTCCGGCCTTGGCGGCGCGGATGTTCCCGTTGTCCGGCGGGTTAAAGGCTCTCACATCGTTGTGCCGCGCCAATATGACGGCGAGCATGCCTATACCTTGCAGCAAGATGATAAGCGCGTTGTTTTTGCCATTCCTTATGAGGGTAAATATACGCTGATCGGCACAACGGAGATCGAGCTTGATGAAGATACGGATCCCTATACGGTCAAGATATCACGGGAAGAGACAGAATATCTTTGTGATGCTTTTAATGCATCCTTTGCCAATCAAATTACGCCTGCGGATGTGGTATGGAGCTATAGCGGCGTGCGTCCGCTTTTTGATGATGGATCGAAAAATGCGACGGAGGCCACACGGGATTATCTGATCCATCGTCAGCTCTCTGAGCAAGGTGCGCCATTACTTTCGATTTTTGGTGGGAAGCTCACGACCTATCGCGAAGTGGCTGAGGACGCGGTCAATAGACTTGATCAGATGCAAGGCCGTACACCCAAGCCATGGACAGCGCTGAAAAAACTATCCGGCGGGAACTTCAAAGCCGATGATATAGACGATTTTATCGCGCGCGAGGCCATGGCTTATCCGTGGATGGATCGCGCTTTGCTGGAGCGTTATGCCCGCAGCTATGGATCAAAGATGATCGATATTGTTGGCTCTGCCATGGATTATGAGGAGCTGGGCGAGCATTACGGGGACGGCATTTACCGCTGTGAGCTTGAATATCTGGTCGCCCATGAATGGGTGCGCGAGGTTGATGATTTCCTCTTAAGGCGCTCAAAATTGGGGCTACATATCAGTGAAAAGACACTGGCAAAAATCACAAGAGCACTTCCCGAAATTGTAATCATGGTGATTGGCTAATGGATAAACGGTGTTTGCTGGCCATTGATCAGGGCACGACAAGTTCGCGTGCCATTCTCTTTGACCTTAGCGGCAATGTTTTATTCACCAGCCAAAAGGAGCTCACACTCCATCACCCGCATAAAGGCTGGGTCGAGCAAGATGCCAATGATATTTGGGACGATACGCTGGCATGTTGCCGTGGTGTTGAGGCTGCCTCTTTGGATAAGGGGCTGGAGATTGCTGGGATAGGCATTACCAACCAGCGTGAGACGACCATCATTTGGAATCGCGAAACGGGGGAGCCTGTTTATAATGCCATCGTTTGGCAAGACCGCCGCACAGCGGATATTTGTGCATCTTTGAGAGAGCTTAACCACGAAGCCATGATTACCGGGAAAACGGGCTTGCTTCTTGATCCGTATTTCTCGGCCACTAAAATCGCATGGATACTCGATCATGTAGACGGTGTCCGCGCCCGTGCAGAGGCCGGAGAACTGGCTTTTGGTACGGTCGATAGTTATTTGTTATGGAAGCTTACAAATGGTGTACAGCACGCAACGGACGCCACCAATGCATCGCGGACGATGCTATTTAATATCCAGACACAAGAGTGGGATGAGGACTTGCTGGAGCTCTTCAATATTCCGCGCGCTTTGCTGCCGGAGATCAAAGATAATATCGCCGACTTCGGGAATGTTGCCGATGATGTTTTATCCCGAAATTATCCTATTGGCGGCATGGCAGGCGATCAGCAGGCTGCTCTTATCGGGCAAGCGTGTTTTAAAGAGGGGATGATTAAATCGACCTACGGCACGGGCTGCTTTGCCCTGATGAATATCGGGGAGAAATTTAAGGCCTCTGAGCAACGGCTTTTAACAACAGTGGCTTATCGGTTGGATGGTGCGGTCACTTATGCGCTGGAGGGCTCGATCTTTATGGCTGGCGCTGCCGTGCAATGGCTGCGCGATCAGCTGGGTGTGATTAAGCATGCTTCCGAAACACAAGAGCTGGCAAATTCCGTTGAGGATAATAATGGGGTTTATGTCGTGCCTGCTTTTACCGGTCTGGGAGCACCGCACTGGCATCCGGAGGCTAAAGCGATCATCACGGGGCTGAGCCGCGAAAGCAGTAAAGCCCATATTGTGCGGGCTACGCTTGAGGCGCAAGCCTACCAAAGCTATGATCTCATGCATGCCATGGCGCAAGATAGTGGAGAAAATCTGGCAGTAATCCGTGCGGATGGCGGCTTGGTCGCCAATGCGTTTGTTTGTCAATTTCTAGCGGATATTCTAAATGTTCAGGTCGATATCCCCAAAGTTACAGAAACCACCGCATGGGGCGCAGCATGTCTAGCCGCTGTGCAAGCCGGCGTATTTCCATCGCTTGAAAATCACGGTGGACACTGGCAAGCACATCGCAGCTATACGCCGCAAATGGATGAGGGAGAGCGTAAGATTCTTCTTAAAGGCTGGGAAAAGGCCGTAAAACAGGTCTTGGCGGGGCTTTGATTTTTAAGCTGCTGTCCATCCGCCATCAATGCTTTGCGCCGATCCTGTAATGTTTTTGGCGCTATCACTGCACAAAAATAGAGCATAATCCGCAACTTGCTCAATGCTGACAAAATCTTTTGTCCATTGTGCAGCCAACAGAACATCGCGCACGACTTCTTCTTCGCTGAGCCCGCGTGCTTTGGCTGTATCAGCAATCTGCCCCTCGACCAGCGGCGTCTTCACGTAGCCCGGACAAATCGCATTCACAGTAATATGATCTTGTGCGGTTTCGAGTGCCACAGTCTTGGTCAGCCCCAATAACCCATGCTTCGCAGCCACATAAGCGCTCTTAAAAGGTGAGGCTACAAGCGCGTGAGCCGAGGCGATATTAATAATCCGTCCCCATCCGGCCTTGCGCATATGTGGAACGGCATGACGGATCGTGTGAAACGATGCAGATAAATTAATGGCTAATATCGCATCCCATTTTTCAGGTGGAAATGCCTCAATCGGACTGACATGCTGGATGCCTGCATTATTTACCAAAATATCAATCGCACCAATATCGCGCATAAGCTGCGCAATATCATCGGCTTTGCTCATATCGGCATTTTTATAGTGGCACTGCACACCCATGTGTTCAATTTTGCTGCGTAAAGCCTCTATTTCATCAGGCTGGCCAAAGCCATTAAGGATAATATTCGCACCCGCACTGGCCATTTTTTCAGCAATGCCAACCCCGATTCCGCTTGTAGAACCAGTGATTAAGGTGGTTTTTCCTTTGAGATCAATATGTGTCATGTGCGTATTATAAAACGCATATATTTTTGAAAAAAGACCCGGCAGCAATGGAATATTTTAAACGCAGTCAAACGCAGTTCGTAAATTACTCAAGAGTATCACCGCCGGGTTACGAAAATCACATAAATATGAGGATTTCCTTATGGCTTTTAGGCGAAAACCACAAAGGTAAATTTCCACATCGGAACCATGCGGTTAAGAGAAAGTTTCTGTTTAGGATATTTTTATTCGCTGAACTTTTTTATAAATAAGCTCATCATGTTATCAAATTCACGTCTTTGGGGCTCGTTTAAGGCGCGGTAAGTTTCTACATACTCACGCTCTGTATTGCTGTGGTGTACATGAGAGATAGGCAAAAGGTCCGATGGAACAGTGTTCAAGCCGTGCTTGTTAAGCGCTTTTGATAGTTTAATCATCCAGCTTTGAGTGAGTTCTTGTTGGCCGTTTTCTAGTTTAGATATTTTTGATTTATTGCAGCCAACTTCAGCACCAAGGGTTTCTTGGGATATATTGGCTTGTTTTCTCAGTTCTCTAATTCTGTTTTCAGCATCCATAGGATAGTTGTAACTATTTTAAAAATGCAAGTCGTTGCAAAAGATGGAAACATTCACTGATTTTTATTGAAAAGAAAAATAGAGAGAACACAAGTCTATTCCTCGCGGTTTGATTAATAAGTCAGGATAGTATCGGTATTTTTATCCGATAAAGCTCTGGACAGAGTTGTCGGTTTATTTTATAAGCTGTCATTCGCTTTTGAATACAAAGGCAAGCCCGGGTAGCTCAGTGGTAGAGCAGCGGATTGAAAATCCGCGTGTCGGCAGTTCAATTCTGCCCCTGGGCACCACTTTTCCCAAATTTATAAATCGCCGACATCCATGCGCTGGTTCAGCGGTGGAGTGCGGCGTTTGCGGGTGATTTCCATCAGACCTGTGCCCGTAAAGCCATGAATTTGCACGGTGCAAGGATCTTTGGCAGCTTCAGCCTCAATGGTTTTTAGAAGCGTATCGGCCTCTTTCTTGTTTTTGCATTTTAGAAAGTCGATCAGAATAACGCCACCGCTATTGCGCAAACGGAGCTGACGCAAACTTTCCTGGGCGGCTTCGATATTCACGGCAAGGTGCGAGTGCTTGTTGTTGCCTTTATTGACATCAATGGAGGTGAGCGCTGCAGTTGTTTGAATAATAATATTCCCGCCCGAGGGCAAGAAGTGATAAGGCGTAAACAAATTTTCAATTTGTCCCATGATATCGCGGTGGTGAAATAGTGCCAGATCAATATGTGCATCTTCCAGCTCGATCGGTGCAATTTTAGGAACAAGATCGGGTGCAAAGACGCTGCACCATTCCTCGATATAGGTGTAGTG
>JBFHFW010000029.1:0-9541 GCA_041583395.1 Alphaproteobacteria bacterium | reverse complement strand
TTTAGCGCAAACGATCATGCAAAAACCGCTCTCTTTGCCCGATGTTGTGCTTGCGCGTTTGTCGCCTGCGCGCTACAACTAGCGCATTATGAGTGAAATTCTTTCAACACCATTTGTCACAGGCTTTGTTTTGGCTCTGGTCGGCGTTTTGCTGCTGGTGCCGCCTTTGTGCAAGCTGGCTTTGCGCGTGGGTTTTGTTGATGCACCGGGCGGACGCAAGCGGCATGAGGCTTTGGTGCCGCCAATCGGTGGGTTGATTATCTTTCCGGTCTTTATGGCGGTGAGTGTGTTTATGGATGTGCCACTCTCACAATATTGGGCGCTTTTTGCGGGGCTGATTATTTTGCTGGTGACCGGAGGGCTGGATGATAAATTGCAACTTCCTGCGTGGGGGAAGTTTGCCGTGCAGGTCTTTGTGTCTTTTCTGGTGGTGATCTTCGGTGATTTACAGCTGCATCATCTGGGGAATTTATTTGGTTGGGGCGATCTTGGTCTCGGGCCATTTTCGTTGTTGTTTTCTGTGGCGGCGGTGGCGCTTTTGATTAATGCGATTAATTTGATGGATGGGCTGGATGGGCTGGCTGGCGGGAAATCTATGGTTGTCTTTATCTGGCTGGCGATTGCTTGTGCGATTGGTCAGCGTTTTGATGTGCTCTATGTGCTGGCGCCGATCATGGGGGCATTGCTAGGTTTTCTCTTTTATAATATGCGCCACCCCTTGCGCGCACGGGCGAGTGTGTTTTTGGGTGATGCGGGATCGCTTGGGCTGGGGTTGATGCTGGCATGGTTTTGCATGAGCCTTGCCAAAGGGGACGATGCAGTGCTGGAGCCGATTTCTGTGGCGTGGATTGTGGCGCTGCCAGTGATGGATGCATGTGGGCAGTTCTACCGCCGCGTGCGTGAAGGAAAGCATCCGTTTTCTCCGGATCGTGGGCATTTTCACCATCACTTGATTCATGCTGGTATTCCGGTCGGGCAATCGACAGCGATGATTTTAATTTTGGGCTTTGTTTTGGGCGGGATTGGGTATTTGGGCGCTTTGCTCGGTGTACCGCTTGTTGTGCTGACGGTTGTATGGATTGTGCTCTTACTGTCCCATATGGCGCTCTCGCAAAAGCCAGATCATTACGTGACTTTCTTTTCCCGCCTTACCGCGGAGGGAGATCGCGATGCGTAATATTTTCCTTTTCTTTGTGATGTTGGGGCTGGCGGGATGTATTGCATCCAACCGCGAATTTACATCCGAGGAACTTTTGGATGCGGACGGGAAGTGGCCATTGGTCGAGGTGAAGCAAGAGGAATATGATCCGCAAGCGGCACATATGCAAGCACGCCAACAAGTTAATCCTACACGCACCAGCCGAAATGCAACACGTGCTTATACCTCCCATCCGGGGATGAAGGAAATGGAAGAAAATATTCATATGCGGGTCTTGCGTATTGATACGGGGCAAAAACTGGAACCAGTTGGTGTTGCTGAAAAAACTTTGGAGCAAAAGCCTGTGACAAAGTTTGCAGGTCTATCTTTGCCGGGGCGCAAGCCCGATCGTCAGAAAGAAGCGGTTTCAGGGCGGTCTGCGACACCTGTGCCTGCGCGTAAACCTGTTGCAGCGGAGCTTGAGCTTTCACCGAAAATGGTGCATGCAACGCCGAAGACATCTGTGAAAGATAACGCAGGGGGCGCGCGTGTTTTACGCTTGCGTATAGGAAACCACCCAGATAAAACGCGTTTGGTTTTTGATATGGATCGTGCGGCAGAGTTTCGCTCGGCTTTGGTAGAAAATGATAGCTCTTTGGTGCTGGAGATTATGAAGGGCGCATGGGCTTCCGATGCGCAAAAGAGCTTTACCAATCATCCGTTGGTCAAAAATTATTCTGTCCGTTCAGATGAAAAGAGCGTGACTTTTGTGATCGCGCTGAAGCATCCCTCCAAGCTTGTCTGGTCAACGATGTTGCCGCCGAATAAAACCGATGCAGATTACCGGATTGTGCTCGATATCAAGCCGCTTTAGATTTTGGCACAATTTTATTCATGACTGCAGTTGCGGTCAGATCGCCTGTGACATTCACCGTGGTACGGCACATATCCAAAATGCGATCAACCCCGATAATGAGCGCAATGCCTTCGGCCGGAACGCCTAGGCCGCTGAGGATCGTGGCGAGCACTACCAGACCGACACCAGGGGTGGCGGGTGTGCCAATGGAGGCACCGATTGTTGTTAAGATCAGGAGAATGGTTTCACTTAGGCTCAGGTCAATTTGGAAGACCTGACACAAGAAGACAGCGGCGACAGCCTGATAAAGTGCGGTGCCATCCATATTGATTGTCGCACCAAGGGGTACGACAAAGCGGCTGATCTCGGGGCGAACGTGGAGTTGTTCTTCGGCCGCTTGAATAGAAAAGGGCATGGTGGCAGCACTCGATGATGTTGAAAAGGCCAGTAGCTGTGCTTCTTTGATGCCGCCTAAAAATGCGCGGGGTGAAAAACGCCCGATTGTATGGGCAATAAAGAGATAAACCAGCATCATGCAGCCAAGGCCAGCCAAAACAGTTGCGGCGTAAAGTCCAACGCTGATCAGCGCGTCAAATCCCATGCGGATGGTGATATTGCAGAGCAAGCCAAAGACCGCATAAGGTGCAATGACCATCGCCCATGAAATGATTTTCATGGAAAGAACCTGCCCCGAAACACAGAGATCCTTGAAAGGCTTGATGGTGCTTTGCGGTACGGTAATCATAGCAACACCGACCAATATAGAGGCGATGACAATTTGTAACATATCGCGGTTGAGGCGCGCTTTGGCCGGATTTTCAGGGATGATATTGGCAATGCGTTGCGGGATGGTCAGGTCTGAAAATGTGTGGGTGGTGTTGATGCCCTTTTCCATCGCACCTTGTACCAGTGCGGGATCAATGACGGCACCGGGGTTGATGATTTGTACCAGCACAATGCCGATCGTCACGGCAATGGCGGTGGTCAGGATGAAATAGGGAATAATGCGCAGTCCCATCCGCCCCAGAAATTCGAGGCTTCCGCTTTCGGCGATGCCGAGGATAATCGAGCAAATGACCAAGGGGACAATCACCATTTTAATCAGCCCAAGGAACAAAACACCGGGCAGTGCCAGCCACTCACCTACGGCGAAAGCCGTGTCTTGTGTGGCGATCAATAGGCCTGCGGGGGAGAGCGCCATACCGGTTGCTACGCCAAGCGCCATACCGATCAGAATTTTAATCCATAGATGCTGATCAATGATGAAATGGCTGGATTCATACAGGCTTTTACCGCGAGGGCTGGGCTTTTTTTGTGAGTCGGATGTCATGATATGATTTCTCCCTACTGGAGTATGATAACGTAAAGTGTGGAAAGAATATAGTGACTGTTCTAATGGAACGGATTAAGATGATGTTTCGTTATTTTATTAAAGGGAAAAGAAAAAATGGCTATAAAAAATTTATGGATGTTGGCGGGAGTAATGGTTGTCTTAACTGCGCCAGCAGCGATGGCAGATGAGGATGTTCAAAAAGGTTATGCTTATGGTCATAAGCCCCGTGCAGAAGCGCAAGCCGAGCGCGAAGCAAAGCATCAGGAGTTGATGGATGAACGTGCGGCCGCACATGAGGCTTTGATGGAAGAACGTGAAGAAAAACGTGCCGAGATAGAAGCTGAGCATGAGGCTAAGCAAGCGGAAAGAGAAGCGGATCGCGCTGCAAAGCAGGCCGAGATCGAGGAAATGCGCGCACAAAGGCAGGCCGATATGGAGGCTAAAAAAGCTGAACGGGAAGAAGAGATGGAGCGTAAAAAGGCTGAACATGAAGCTGAACGAGCAGAGAGACAAGCCGAGCATGAAGCTGAACGCGCCGAGAAAAAAGCCAAGCACGAGGCTAAGAGCGTTCTATCACATTAGAGCGCGTTGTCTGTATATTGTTCGGGGAAGTGATAGCGGTGAGCTTGGTTGATAAGTTTTCTTGTATTATTTTCTATTTGTTGCGGTTCTTCTCTTCCGCCTACTTGGTAAACACCACTTAATACTCCTCCTGCAGCATAAACTTTGGTGCTCATGATAAGACCTTTGTAAGGTTCCCAGATATCTCTTTCTCCCGTAGCTTTATTAAAATATACGATATAAGTATCATCAGCAGCAGAGCTTACGCCTTTTTCTCTTAGGTTTTGAACACACCATTCTTTATTGTCACTAGAGATGTATAACCAACCAGTGCTTTCTTCCCATGTTTGTTTTTCTGTGAAACCTAAGTTTGATGATTCAGATGTAAACGGGGCAGCATCTCTCCCATTATGATTTTTTATATCATAAGATACTAAATCTTCTTCTTTTAATCCCCACCATGAGAATGTCTTTGTGTGCTGTCTGCGGCCAATTTCTACATCTTCTCCGCACCTATTAAAGAGTTCTGATATTTTATCGCTGGTATTTTTCGTGGTCATTATTTGTTCTCCTTGAAGAGGGGTTTACAGAAAGTATTATTATATGTCAATAATGTTTCCTATCAGGGTTCATATTTTTGCATGATATCTTTAAAGAGCTGGCTGTCGAGATGAGCCTTCAGCCAGCTTTGTAGTCCAGGTAGATCCTGTGCGTAAAACCATGCGCGATCGACATGGGCGAATTGGCGGATGAAGGGGAAGATGGCAATATCGGCGAGTGCTATTTTGTCACGGGTTAAATAGCCATTTTGTGCAATGCGGTGATTGAGGTCTTTGAGGATTTCCAATCCGTCTTCACGGGCATTACTGCAATCCTCATCCGGATAGCGGTTGGGGTATTTATAGCGATCAAGGGCGTGTTTGAAGATTGTGTCATTGCGCTGGATCAGCTCATCTGAATTGCCGTCAAGCCAGCCATCCGGATCATTTTGCCCGAGCGCCCATTTCATGATGTCGAGGCTCTCATCAATGACCGTGCCGTCATTCAACAATAAAACAGGCACGGTGCCTTTAGGTGATATTTCCAGCATATGCGCGGGCTTGTCGCGTAGAATAATTTCACGGATCTCAACGGGGATGCTTGCTTGGAATAATCCCATACGCGCACGCATGGCATAGGGGCAGCGTCGGAATGAGTATAAAATATGGAGTTTTGATGGCGTCATAATTTTATATTTCTGGATTGCTTCGTCATTTTATTCCCCGCAATGACGGTATGAGCAGGTTGTCATTGCGAGCGTAGCGAAGCAATCCATTTCACAGTGTTAGTTGGGATGATAAATCTGCCCATTCGGGATTCATATTTTCTATCAGTGTGATTTTCTTTTCCCGGTTTCCGCCTTTGATACGTTTTTCTTCTAAAATTGCGTGTTCCATGTCATCAAAGACCATATAATAAACAAGCGTATTGCATCCGTATTTATGCGCAAAGCCTGATTTTTTTCCTTCTTTATGTTCGTGAACGCGTTTTATTAAGTTTGAGGTCACTCCGGTATAAAGCGTGCCGTTTTGCCTGTTTGCCATGATATAGACAGCAGGCTGTTTTATGGATTGCTTCGTCATTTCATTCCTCGCAATGACGAAATAGGATTAGCTGTTTTGCTCATCCGCGTAGCGTTGGGCGTAGTGTTTTTGACGGGCACGGCGTGAGAGCAGGCTTTCTTCGGTGAGATCATCTGCGCAGTGGTGGCAGGACACGCCTTGCTCGAATTTTGGATGCTCCCGATCTTCTGCTGTTAAAGGCTCGCGGCAGCCATGGCAGACGCTCCAATCACCTTCTTCAAGGCCATGGCCAACGGAAACACGCTGGTCAAAGACGAAGCAGTCACCTTTCCATGTGCTTTGGTCGGCCGGAATAGTCTCCAGATATTTTAAAATCCCGCCTTTGAGGTGGTACACATTTTCGAACCCTTGGGCGAGCATGTAAGAGCTGGCCTTTTCGCAGCGAATACCGCCGGTGCAAAACATCGCGACTTTTTTGTCTTTCGCGGGATCGAGGTTTTTTTCGACCCATTCAGGAAATTCGGTAAAGATCTTCATATCGGGGTCAATCGCGCCCTCGAACATGCCGACTTTTGTTTCATAGTCATTGCGCGTGTCGACCAAAATCACATCTGGATCGTTGATCAGGTCGTTCCAGTCTTCGGGCTCGACATAGGTGCCGACTTGCTTGTGTGGTTGGGCTTCAGGCTTACGCAGCGTGATAAGCTCTTTTTTCAGGCGCACTTTAAAGCGGTTAAAGGGCGTTTTGGACGCATGGGAGAATTTAAATTCGCAAGCCGGTTCTTTGGCGCTACGCACGCCGAGCTTTTCATCAAGGAAAGCCACCATTTTATCCATGTCTTCAGGGTGTGCAGCGATGGTGCCGTTAATGCCTTCGGGTGCAAGCAAGAGCGTGCCGCAGATGCTGGGCGTGTTTTCCTCAGCAAAGGCGTAGATGTCCTCGCGCAAGGCCTTGCGGTCAGCGATTGGGATAAAGCGGTATAATGCGGCAACTTTGTACATAAGGTGGGTTTTAGCGGTTTTTTTTTGTAGGTTCAAGGAAAAAATAGCTTGGAATCAGGACTGAAAAAGTGCAGTATTCCGCCAGTTCTATCACTTTTAACGGAGGAAGGTAATTATGTTAGGAATTGGCGATCAAGTCCCTGAATTTTCAATCACAGGGGTAAAGCCCGGCTTTAACAAGCACGAGGAAAACGGCGAAAGCGCGTTTGAAGAAATCACAGAAAACAGTTTTGAAGGCAAGTGGAAGGTCATTTTCTTTTATCCGAAAGACTTCACATTTATTTGCCCGACAGAAATTATTGAGTTTGCAAATCTGAATGATGATTTCGATGCGCGTAACGCAGTTGTTCTTGGTGGCTCTACCGATAACGAGTTTTGTAAGCTTGCATGGCGTCGTGAGCATGAAGGCTTGCGCGGTCTTAACCAGTGGTCATTTGCCGATACAAACGGTTCATTGATCGATGGGTTGGGTGTTCGTGATGTTCAGGCCGGTGTTGCGCTGCGTGCGACATATATCATTGACCCTGAAGGTACTATTCAGCACGTATCTGTGAATGGCTTGAGCGTTGGTCGTAACCCGAAAGAAACATTGCGCATTCTTGATGCGATCCAGTCTGGCGGCCTTTGTGGTTGTAACCGTTCAGAGGGCGGTGAGACGATTGATGTTTCTGCGGCAGCAGACGCGATTGCTGCGTAAAAATGGATCTTTTTCTCGCTGGACGTCGTTAGAGCTATTTCTGCGGTGCGCGCTTAGATAGACTAAGCTTTAGCTCCTCGTCATAGCTCTGCCTAGCCAGCAAGAAAAATCACTCATTTTTGTGTTATACGTTTAGAAATTTGAAAAAGCGGTTCGATCATGAGCCGCCTTTTTATCGCGTGGGGTAATATAAGAGATCTGCAAATATTCGATTTTTTCCAAAGTTTTCAAGGTCTATTTCATCGAATAAGGGGGCTTTGTGGAAAACGTTTCCAGCCATGAATATAACGCTATTATTGGGTGCTCGGAAATAGTCAATATAGTCATTACCACTATGTGCAACAATTCCTTTAAGCTCTATTGTTACATCTAATATTTCTGCTGCAGGCTCTTTTTGCACGAATGTTGATTCAATATTTGTATAGATGTATTCATTAATTCGTTTGTCAGCAGAAATTTTAAACATATCTGTGAAGCTTTTCACAGAGCAATCCTGTATCCCTAACATAGCAGATATAAGAAATTTTTGAGTTAACGATAATTGAGGTGCATGATGCGCATGTGATTCATCTCCGATTAGATTATTCAGTATAGATAGCATGTTACGGCGGTAGGCTAATATTCCGACTTTGGATTTGGCTTCTGCACTGATTTGAAATTGGTGCGTTGCGTTTATATCGATAAATTCATCAATATCATCATTAAATTTTCTATGTTTTATTTCACCAGCGTGTTTAACGATGTAGAACCCGTTTTCTAGTTGTGGATCAAGTTCATGATCCAATGTCGTAATAATTTTTCCGCCTCTTCCATGGTTGAGGTCAAAAGCGGTGTTTTCTCCATCAACGCTGGGGTCGAATTGAACGGACATTTCATGCTTCCTTTTTTATGGTTCAGGGTGTTGGAGTGGTGTGTTGCTGGCTTGTGCCTGTTCTACGAGAGGTTTGAGCCAAGTTTCAAGTGATAGAGGACTTAGGTCTGAATATAACTCATTGAGTTCATCTGTGCTGAGGGTTTTGGCAATTTTTTGGCTAAGCGCAGTTGCGATTTCCTCTTGTTCCTCTTCATCAAACATAACTGATGTTATATGCAGTGATGTGACGAGGGCACGGTCGTAGGGGCAAACATCATTAATACCACTTATATAGTGTTGGACATTATTGAATATTTTTTCTTTGAACCCTGTATGAT
Source organism: Alphaproteobacteria bacterium (assembly GCA_041583395.1). Lineage (GTDB taxonomy): Bacteria > Pseudomonadota > Alphaproteobacteria > Micavibrionales > Micavibrionaceae > UBA6929. The sequence continues at coordinate 1,201 of JBFHFW010000029.1, read as the reverse complement.
TCTCATCAGGAAAACGTAGTGTATAGCGGTGTGCAGCTTTTAAGGTTTTTGTATAAATACGGTTTTCGGTTATTTCCTCTTCGTAACCGCGAGGATCAAAAATTGTTTCAGGATCAAGCTCTAATGTTAGATCCAGTAGCTTTTCAATGGTAGCTTTTGTCCATTTTTCGGGTTTATGGTTATCATAGTAAGTTATAGATTCTGCGATATATGCGAGCGCTTCCAAGCCATGTGAGTTAAGGTCAAAATATTGGGTGAGTGCAATTTCAAGTCCAGCAGTGGCTAAGTCTGGTTGGTATTGTACCAGTGCAGCTGTAGATCCAATTGATCGTCCATCATTATATAGGGAGGGTGGAACGGGCATCCGCGACCCGTCATCATTTACACGATCCAGTGCTGCGATCATAAAGAAAGCGGCGGCATCTTCGGGTGTTTGAATATCTGTTTTCCTGTAGTAGGAATTAAATCTATGCCATTGTTTTTGATAGCGCTCATATTGTTCCGGGGACATATGTCGGGCATAGGCGGGCAGGGGCATAACAACATTCCTTTATTTATGGTGTGTTATTATGTTTAAAGGTGGCTTGGATGTATGTCAATGCCTACTTTTTCTCGGTGATGAAGACTTCCCTATGCGGGTAGGGGATTTGAATACCCTCGGCTTTAAAGGCATCCCACAGGGCAAACATCACCTTGCCTTTGACATTGGTGACACCTTTTTCGGCATCTTTAATCCAAAAGCGCAGAGAAAAATCCAGCGAACTTTCCCCGAAATTGGTCAGGTGACACACAGGTTCAGGGGTCGGTGTGATGCGTTCTTCATCTGCAGCGATCGCGGCGGCAATTGCAACTTCGGAGACATGGTGCGGGTCGCTTTGATAATGGACGCCGAATTTGACCTCTAGCCGTACCAGTGAGTTTCCATGGGACCAATTTACCACACGCTGGGTGATAAGCTCTTCATTGGGGATCAGGAAGGATTTATTGTCGCGGCTGACGATTTCGGTGAAGCGCGCGCCCATATGATTAACCCAGCCGAAGGTGGTTTGCCCATTGTTGTTGAGCTCGATCACATCACCGGGGTTAATGGATTTATCCATCAAGAGCAACATGCCGGAAAACAGGTTCGAGACAACTTTTTGCAAGCCAAAACCAATACCCAAACCAAGCGCACCGGAGAAAATAGTAAAGGCAGAGAGGT
>JBFHFW010000028.1:0-9759 GCA_041583395.1 Alphaproteobacteria bacterium | reverse complement strand
TGAGGGGCGAAATAAAACGGGTGCAAAAGGAGCGCATTGCCGGATTCGCGTACCCGTAGGAACACAAATTCTGGACGAAGATAAAGAAACTGTTCTAATGGATTTCACTAGGGAAGGACAGACCTGCATTTTTTTGCGTGGTGGTGACGGCGGTTTTGGGAATGCACGCTATAAAAGCTCGACCAATCAAGCGCCTCGCAAGGCTACACCGGGCTGGCCCGGGCAGGAGGCAACAGTGTGGCTGCGCCTTAAATTGATTGCAGATGTTGGTCTTGTCGGCTTGCCTAATGCGGGCAAATCAACGTTTTTGGCGGCTTGTTCGAATGCCAAGCCCAAGATTGCAGATTACCCCTTTACCACGCTGGCTCCTAATCTTGGCGTTGTGAAGGCCGGCGATAATGACTTTGTCATTGCTGATATTCCAGGTTTAATTGAAGGCGCACATCAAGGCCAAGGTCTGGGCGATCGTTTCTTGGGGCATATCGAGCGCACATCCGTGCTTTTGCACCTGATCGATTGCACGGGAGATGATGTTCTTGCTGATTACCAGACCATAAGAAATGAGTTGAAAGAATACGGGTATGGCCTTGAAAATAAAGAGGAAATTATCGTCCTAACCAAAACAGATGCGCTTGGTACAGAGCTTGCCGAGGGGGTGCGTGCAGAGATTGAGAAGGCTGTGGGTAAGCCTGTGTATATGATGTCTTCTGTTTCGGGAGAGAATGTGGATAGTATCCTTTACAAGCTCGGTGCAGCGGTACGGCAGCATAAAGATGCGCTCGAAGCGGCAGGTCAGGAAGAGGAGCCGTATTCTCCATGAGCGTAAGTGCACTTATTCAAAATGCGCAAACGATTGTCATCAAAGTCGGCTCTGTTCTGATCCGCGAGGCCGCAGAGGATAAAATCCGTGAAGACTGGTTTACTGCACTGGCTGCCGATGTAAAAGCTCTTATGGATCAGGGAAAGCGTGTCATTATCGTCTCATCCGGCGGGGTGGCTTTGGGGCGTACGGCTCTTGGGATTCCTCATAATATGCCTCCTGCCCTGATCCCACTGGAGCAAAAACAAGCCGCCTCAGCCGTTGGGCAATACCACATGTTCGCCGCCTATTTCAAAGCCTTGCAGGTGGAAAACCTAACCGCCGCGCAGGTTTTACTTACCATGAGCGAAACGGAAAACCGCCGCATGCACCTTAATGCGCGTGAGACGCTCTATACCTTGTTTAGCAAAAATATTGTGCCTGTGATCAATGAAAACGACACGGTTTCAACCGGTGAAATTCGCTTTGGTGATAATGATCGCTTGGCTGTCCGCGTGGCACAAATGGTCGAGGCCGATCTTGTTATTCTGCTGTCCACAATCGATGGGCTTTACACCGCAGATCCCACACGTGACGAAAAAGCACAGCATATTCCCGTTGTTGAGAAAATCAGCGATGACCACGTGACAATGGCTGGCGAAGCTATTCCAGGGCTCAGTACCGGTGGCATGAAAAGCAAGATCGAGGCAGCACTCTCCGCAACCAAAGCCGGAATCCCCCTTGTCATTACAAATGGTATGCCACCGCATATCTTAGGGGATTTATGCGCAGATAAAGCACGCTCAACCATTTTCAAAGCCACAGGCGATAAGAAAAACGCACGCAAAACGTGGATTTCATCCCATCTGAGCCCGAAAGGGAAAATCTACGTTGATCAAGGTGCGGGAGAAGCTCTTTTAAAAGGAAAAAGCTTGCTGCCTATCGGTGTAACGCGCATCGAAGGCGCATTCACGCGCGGTGATATTGTTAAAATCTACGGTGCAAACGGACAAGAACTCGGTACCGGTCTCGCGGGCTATAACGCCGAAGAGGCCCAAAAAATTGTCGGCTGTCAAAGCTCGGAAATTGAACAAGCCCTCGGCTATTTAGGGCGCAAAGAGCTCGTGCATCGTAATGATATGGTGTTAAACGCCTGATTTTTTACTTTTCAGCCAGCTTTCACGGGTCACAAGCCATTTTTCCGACTGATTTATACCGCCATGGTGGGGTAAATCGACAATTTCGAGGAAAATAGCGCCTGTTTTCTCCTTTATACGGCGGGATTTTTCATTTCCAAGCGCATTACAGACGATAAAGCTGTCAATTTCGAGTATTTCAAAGATAAATTCATTCACAGCCTCTACAGCCTCGGTCATATAGCCCTGCCCCCAAAAAGGCTCGGCCAGCCAAAAACCGCGATTACCGTATTGCGTTTCTCCGTCTTCAAAGCCGATTAGACCAATCGCCTCATCATCACCGTCTTTTCTAACAATCGCCCAAGTATGATCTTTTTTATTCTTACCCAGCGTTTCTTTGATAAAAACCTCCGCACCATCATCAGGATATGGCCACGGGATGTTTTTATTGAGATGCTTAATGATATTCCAGTTATTAAAATATTTCTGCACAGCCGGCGCATCACCCAAACTTATTGGGCGTAAAATCAAGCGCTGTGTTTGCAGAATCGGTGTTTTCATGCATTCTATTTACCATGAAAACAGACACACCGAAAACCACCTATTTAAAAGACTATAAGCCCTACCCCTACAGCATTGATCACCTTGCTCTGCTGTTCGAGATCTTTGATGATCACACGATTGTGACCTCCACGGCGCAATATATGCGTGAGGCCGAGGGCGACCTTTTCCTCTATGGCGAAGAACTGGAGCTACTTTCTATGACGCTTGATGGAGAGCCCCTTGAGAATTATAGCGTTGATGAGGGTTCTATGACGATCCCCGCGCCGGAGGCAGAGGAATTTACGCTCGAGATCAAAACAAAGATTTATCCGGCCAAAAATACACGCCTCGAAGGGCTTTATATGTCAGGTGGTAATCATTGCACACAGTGCGAAGCCGAAGGCTTCCGCCGCATTACCTATTATCCTGACCGCCCAGATGTCATGACGACATTTATCACGCGGATTGAAGCGGATAAAGCGACCTCTCCAGTCTTATTAGGTAATGGCAATAAGGTTACCGAGGGCGAGCTAGAAAATGGCCGCCATTTTGCCGTATGGGATGACCCGCACCCCAAGCCCTGCTACCTCTTTGCGCTTGTGGCCGGAGATCTGGAGCATATTCATGACACTTTCACCACGATGTCAGGGCGCAAGGTTGATCTTTACATCTATGTCCGCGCGGGCGATGAAGAGCAATGCTCGCACGCCATGGAAAGCCTCAAAAAATCAATGAAGTGGGATGAAGATGTTTATGGTCTCGAATATGACCTTGATATCTTCAACATTGTCGCGGTGAGTGACTTTAATATGGGTGCGATGGAGAATAAATCGCTCAATATCTTCAATACCGCGCTCACACTGGCGCATCAGGACACAGCAACTGATCAGGATTTTATCCGCGTGGAAAGCGTGATCGCGCATGAATATTTCCACAATTGGAGTGGTAATCGCGTGACCTGCCGTGACTGGTTCCAGCTTTCCCTCAAAGAAGGACTAACCGTCTTCCGTGATCAGGAATTTTCGGCTGATATGAACTCGCCGACCGTGCAGCGCATTGATGATGTAACCCATTTGCGCCGCTTGCAGTTCCCCGAGGATGCAGGCCCCCTCTCCCACCCTATTCGCCCGGATAATTATATTGAAATCAATAACTTCTACACCATGACCGTGTATGAAAAGGGCGCGGAAGTGATCCGTATGTTCCGCACATTAATGGGCAAAGAGCTCTACCGGAAGTCAACGGATATCTATTTCTCCCGCCATGATGGGGAGGCCGCGACATGTGATGACTGGATCAAATGCATGGAAGACGGTTCGGGCATGGATCTAACACAATTTCGCTTATGGTATGAACAATCGGGCACACCTGAGGTGGGCTTTGAAGGGAATTATAATGAAAATTCAAAGTCTTATAATCTAAAGTTAAAGCAATCACATAAAAAGCCCATGTATATCCCTATATCTATTGGGTTATTAAATGGAAATGGTGACGACATCATCGAAACGCAGATCCTACACCTCAAAGAGTCAGAGCAGGAATTTACCATCGAAAATGTGCCCTCCAAGCCTGTGCCTTCGATTTTGCGCGGCTTTTCTGCGCCTGTGACCTTAAAAAGCAACCTCACAGCGCAGGATTATGCCTTTTTGATGGTGCATGATAGTGATGGCTTTAACCGTTGGGAGGCCGGACAAAACTATGCCCTACAGGTGATTAATGACCTACTGAATGGGAAAACAACGCAAACGCCGGATGAATTTATAGCAGCTTACGGGGCATTACTGGATGAAGCCCTTCAAGAGGATAGCGATAAGAGCGCTTTAGCGCGTATGCTTACCCTACCCCTTGTTGCTTATATCGGGCAAGGCCATAAGGAAGCCGATCCTGTCGCCATCCATGCCGTGCGCGAAGCAGTGTTGGAAGACCTGACACGCGCTCATAAGGATAAGATTTTAAAGATTTACAAGGTCTGCACCGCACCTGCCGCATTTTCAATCACGCCCGAGGCTATGGGACGCCGCGCTTTGGCGAGCCGCATGCTTAGGATGCTCAAAGATCCAGCAGCGGATCACTATGCAAGCGCAGATAATATGACCGATCGTGTGGCCGCGCTTTCCGTTGCACTTGGGGGTGAGGATAAGTCTGTGCGTGAAAAGCTATTATCTAATTTCTATCAACGCTTTAAGGACAAGCCATTGGTTGTTGATAAGTACTTTGCCCTGCAAGCCGCCGCGGTGCGCCCTGATACTCTGGAGAGCCTGAAAGCGCTACGCAAGCATCCTGACTTTAACATCAAGAACCCCAACCGTGTACGTTCCCTGTACGCATCCTTTGCGATGAATAATCCGGTATGTTTCCATGCCGCGGATGGCTCGGGCTACGCATTCCTGCGCGATGCGATTGTTGAGCTCAACAGCATCAACCCGCAAATTGCTGCGCGCTTGCTTGGCCCGATGCGGGATTGGAAGTCTTACACACCGGATCGTCAGGAAAAGATGAAGGCCGCGCTCGAGCATATCCTTGCACAGCCTAATCTATCGCCTGATGTCTTTGAAATTGCCAGCAAGTCGCTCAATGCCTGATTTTTCCCTTGAAGATCAATATGATGGAATTGTGTGCGGCTTGGATGAGGTCGGACGCGGGCCTTTGGCCGGATCGGTTGTCGCAGCCTGTGTTTATATCCCTGATCATGTCCGCGAAGCCGATTGGATCAAGGATGTGAAAGACAGCAAAAAGCTCTCAGAAGCCAAGCTTGAGCACCTATTCACACATATTACACAGACCTGTCCACATGGCATTGCGCGCGTTATACCGGCCGAAATTGATGAGATTAATATCCTCCAAGCCGCCCTTAAGGCCATGCGTTTATCGCTAGAGACTTCCAAGCTCGCCCCTGTGCATATCCTTGTGGATGGCAATCGCTTGCCCAAGGATTTATGCGCCCCTGCGACCCCTGTGATTAAGGGGGATAATTTGTCCAAATCAATTGCGGCAGCTTCGATCATCGCCAAAGTCACAAGAGATCGTGAAATGCGCGCTCTGGCTGCGCAATATCCGGGTTATGGCTGGGAAAGTAATGTTGGCTATCCCGCGCCGAAGCACCTAGAAGCCATTAATGATCTAGGTATAACCCCGCACCACAGAAAAACTTTTGCACCGGTGCGCAGATTCATTGAGACTGGAAATACAAGGCTTTAGCGCTATTTGATTCCATATAAGCGACTGACTCTACTCACTGAATCCAAATTTTTATCAAATTTTTCCTTGACGGATTCGCCGAAATGACTCATGATTCGCTCCTGTTCGAACAGGAGAATTTTTTATATGTCGAGTCAAAAATCGAAATTATTCACACTTGATGAAGTACGCAATACAATCCTGATGGGTGATTGCGTTGAAAATATGCGCAGCATTGAAAAAGAAAGCGTGGATTGTATTTTTGCCGACCCACCATACAACCTCCAGCTTGGCGGGGATTTGCACCGCCCGAATAATTCTAAAGTGGACGCCGTTGATGATGATTGGGATCAATTTGGCAGTATTAAGCTCTATGATGATTTTACGCGTGAATGGATGTCTGCTGCGCGTGATTTGCTGAAACCTGATGGCTCAATGTGGGTGATTGGCTCTTACCACAATATTTTCCGCCTTGGCTATATCCTGCAGGATATGGGGTTTTGGATCTTGAATGATATTATCTGGAATAAAACCAACCCTATGCCAAACTTCCGCGGTCGCCGTTTTACCAATGCGCATGAGACTTTAATTTGGGCAGGAAAGTCTGAAAAGTCCAAATATTACTTCAATTATGATGCGATGAAATCCATGAATGAGGATAAGCAAATGCGCTCTGACTGGAGCTTGCCGCTTTGTACGGGTGGTGAACGCCTTAAAGGCGATGATGGCAAAAAAGCCCATCCCACGCAAAAGCCCGAAGCCCTGCTCCACCGTGTGCTGATGGCTTCTACCCGCAAGGGCGACACTATTCTCGATCCCTTTTTCGGTACAGGCACCACAGGTGCGGTGGCCAAAAAGCTCGGGCGGCATTTCATTGGGTGCGAGCGTGAAGAAGAATACGCCAAACACGCGCAAGCCCGCATTGAAGCGATTGATCCGCTGAAAGATAACGTGATTGAAACCAAACCCAAACGTGAACTCCCACGCGTGCCTTTTGGCTCGGTGGTCGAGCGCGGTATGTTAGAGCCCGGAACTGTTTTGACAGACGCCAAGGGTAAGCATAAAGCGACCGTGCATGCCGACGGCAGCTTGATCGCACAAAACCGCGTTGAAGATATTCGTGGCTCCATCCACAAAGTCGGCGCGGCTATGCAAGGCGCTCCGTCATGTAATGGCTGGACATTTTGGCACTATAAAGGCAAGCCCATTGATAGCTTTAGAGCAGAAATTCGGGCTGAGATTGCTGATTAATCCCCCTCTTGAATCATAAACTGAAAAGCAATAATATTTACCGCATATGAGATAATTATATGGGGGAATATTCAAATGGACGCAGAAACGGAAAAAAAATTACAAGATCTTACTAATCAAATCAGAATTCAATATATCCCATTTAGAAATGGGAGCTTAATTTATACATTTTCCGAGGTCAGTAGGTTAGATGCCATAGGAAAAGAGCGTATTAAACTTACCGAAGAAGTATGTAGTGCTTTGGGGATTAACAGCAAAGATAAAGATCTTGCAGAGATTTATTCATTAGTAGCCCAATCTATAGAAAAAGAGCACCCCGAAATAGCCAAAGATCTGCAAAAATTTTCAACTTGGATAAAGAATAATGATCTCAGCTACATCACTCAAGGCTCTTATATGGCAACGGCTTCAGTCAAAAAGGGATGCGAAGCTGTTAAGATATGGTGGAATAGCTTAGGCTAAAATCTTTTAAACATTAAACCTAAACAAGATCACATCGCCATCAACGACAGTGTATTCCTTACCCTCTTGGCGCATTTTTCCGGCATCTTTGGCACCTTGTTCACCGTTGCTGGCGATATAATCATTAAAAGAGATCACTTCCGCCTTAATAAAGCCTTTTTCAAAATCCGTATGAATAACACCTGCGGCGGCTGGCGCTTTATCACCGACATGGATCGTCCATGCGCGCGCTTCTTTAGGGCCACAGGTAAAATATGTTTGTAAGCCTAGCAACTTATAGCCTGCGCGGATAATACGGTTGAGCCCAGCCTCTTCCAGCCCCATTGTTTCAAGAAACTCGGCTTTTTCTTCTGCGCTATCGAGCTGCGCGATCTCGGATTCAATGGAGGCACAAATAATAACACTCTGCGCCCCTTGCTCTGTGGCCATCGCTTCAACTTTTTGCGTCCACTCATTACCCGTGGCGGCATCATCCTCGTTCACATTACATACATATAAAATCGGCTTGGCTGTCATCAGCATCATAGCATGGGCAAAGCGCTCTTCATCTTCATTGGCTGGCTGAACAGTGCGTGCGGGCTTTCCCTCATCCAGCGCTGCCTTAATACGCTCCATAAAGGCATATTGCGCTTTGGCTTCTTTATCCTGAGACTTGGTTTTACGCTCGATATTTTTCATCTGGCGATCAAGGCTTTCCATGTCCGCCAATAAAAGCTCTGTCTCAATTGTTTCTGCATCACGCAAAGGGTCAACCGAGCCTTCAACATGGGTGATGTCATCATTTTCAAAGCAGCGCAGCACGTGGATAATGGCATCCGTTTCGCGAATATTGGTCAGGAACTGGTTGCCAAGCCCCTCACCTTTTGAGGCACCTTTAACAAGGCCTGCAATATCCACAAATTCAAGCTGCGCAGGGATTGTTTTGGCGGAACCACCGACTTTCGCAATTTGGTCAAGACGCGCATCCGGCACAGCCACACGCCCGACATTAGGCTCGATCGTACAAAAAGGGAAATTCGCCGCCTGTGCCGCAGCCGTTGCTGTTAAAGCGTTAAAAAGTGTTGATTTACCAACATTGGGCAAGCCCACAATTCCACAATTAAAACCCATCTCTTTCTCCTTAAGGTCTTTCGGCGACTTTCGTCATATAATCGTCTTGTTTACCGTCCAGCAGCAAACCCACATGATAGGCCGCCGCATTCATAAAGTGATCCATATCATCTTGCTCGGCCTTGGCAAAGTTGCTCAGCACATAACCATGCACGCGCGCCTTATCACCCGGATGCCCGATCCCCATACGCACGCGCCAGAAATCCGGTGTTCCCAGATGGGACTGCATGGAGCGCAAACCATTATGCCCTGCATTGCCGCCACCCTTTTTCACGCGCAACTGCCCGGGATTAAGGTCAAGCTCGTCATGGAAACAAATAATATGATCCGGCGCAATTTTATAGAACTTAGCCGCTGCGACCACACTTTGTCCGGAATTATTCATGTAAGTCTGAGGTTTGAGTAACCCCACCTTTTGCCCGTCAATGCGCGCTTCGGCAAATAAGCCCTGATATTTGGATTTAAAAGCGGAGGGCGCGATACCCGCATCCTCCGCAATTTTATCTATCGTCATAAAACCAATATTGTGGCGATGGCAGGCATATTCATCACCAGGATTGCCTAAGCCTACCAATAACCACATCACATTAGCTTTCTTATTCTGAAGCTTCCTCGGCAGCAGCTTCCTCAGCAGGTTCTTCACCCGCTGCAGCAATTTCTGCATCCGCAGCTTCTTCGGCTTCTTCTTCCTGTGCAACAGTACGCGGTGCATCAATAGAAGCAATCATGAAGTCACGATCATCAATCACAGGGCTTGTGCCTTCTGGCAAGGTTGCATCGGAAATTTTAATTGTGTCGCCGATTTCCTTATTCGTAATATCGACTTCGATATGCGCAGGAATCTCAGTTGCAGAACAACGAAGTTCAACAGCATAGCGTACAACATTCAAAATACCGCCGGCTTTAAGGCCTTTTGCAGTTTCTTCATTCACAAACTGAACAGGCACTTCCACGGCAATTTTTGTTTTCTTGGTCACGCGCAAGAAATCAATATGCTCAACAACATCCGTTACAGGATGAAGCTGTACATCACGTGCCAACACAAGATGCTTTTCACCATCAACGTCAAGATCACATAAACTGGCAAGCATGTGGCCTTTGTTGTAAGTAACATTCGCATCATTAGCATCAAGGCTAATGGTTACGGGTTCTTTTTTATCGCCATAAATTACAGCTGGGATACGGCCCTCACGTCTTAGTGAGCGAGCGATCCCCTTACCTACTGCTTCTCTTTTGGCTGCTGTCATTGCATAGTTTTTTACAGACATAGCTTTCTTCCTT
>JBFHFW010000027.1:0-9782 GCA_041583395.1 Alphaproteobacteria bacterium | reverse complement strand
GCATTGGAAACAAACTTCTTTTTACGTGTTGCGCCGGAGCTTTATTTGAAGCGTTTGGTTGTCGGTGGTCTTGCCGATGATGTATTCGAGATCGGAAGATGCTTCCGTAACGAGGGAATTTCTCCGCGTCATAATCCGGAATTTACTTCGATCGAGGGCTATCACGCCTATAAAGATTATCAGGACATGATGGAGCTGGTCGAGCGCGTCGTGCAGGAGGCCGTGATGGCGGTGCATGGGACGTTGAAAATCCCATTTGGCGAGACTGAGCTTGACTTTACAGGCCCTTGGGAGCGCCGGACAATGACGGGGCTTGTGGCGGATAAGACCGGTGTTGACCTCATGACTATTATGAATGATGCGGATGCGCGTGCGGTTGCCAAAGAACACGGCGTGCATGTCGAGGATAATGCCTCATGGGGGCATGTGGTCGAAGCCATGTTCGAGGAAAAAGTCGAGCCTGATTTGATCCAGCCGATCCATGTGACAGATTTTCCTGTCGAGATTTCTCCGCTAGCCAAGACGCATCGCAATGATCCGCGCCTTGTCGAGCGTTTCGAGAGCTTTGTCAATACGTGGGAAATTGCCAATGCCTTTACCGAACTTAATGATCCGGCGGTGCAGCGCGAGCGTTTCGAGGGGCAGGTTGAAGCGCGCGAGTCCGGTGATGAGGAAGCACAAATGCTGGATGAGGATTACATCACCGCCCTTGAATATGGCCTCCCACCTTGTGGTGGTTGGGGGCTTGGTATTGACCGCCTGTGTATGTTGCTGACCAATTCCAGTAATATCCGCGATGTGATCTGCTTCCCGACGCTTAAGCCAAAGAAGTAACCGAAGATGTCTGGTGTGTTTATTCTCGCCACCGGCGGGACGATTGATAAAGAGCATGATCCGATTGCCGAGGCTTTGGTTTTTTCCGAACACTCGCGTGTACCGCAAATGCTGAAGGAGTTTCGCTCCGAGCATTTGGCGCATGAAGTGTTAATGCTTAAAGACTCAATGGAAATGACGGAAGAAGATCGCGCAAAAATCTGTGCCGCCATTCAAGCACGACCAGAGACTTGCATTGTGGTTACCCATGGCACCAGCACCATGCCCGAGACTTCGGAATATCTGCGTGACCGCATTAAGGATAAAACGATTGTTCTGACGGGTGCGATGCGACCTTTTTCCCTGTTTCAATCCGATGCGGGTTTTAATCTTGGTGGTGCTATTGTTGCGGCGCAGGCACTGCCGCACGGTGTTTATATCGTCATGAATGGCCGTATTTTTGATGCAGGGCATGTGAAAAAAGATGCGGCTGCGGGTGTCTTTCTGGACAAGTAGGGTTTATATCTATTCCCTATGAGCACGAGCAATCTCTACGATAATTCAAAGCCGATGAAAGTGGTGTCGAACTTCGCGCCTGCGGGGGATCAGCCTGCGGCGATTAAGGCGCTGTGTCAGGGGTTGCGCGAAGGCCTCACAGATCAGGTTTTGCTTGGAGTTACAGGCTCGGGCAAGACTTTTACGATGGCGCATGTTATTCAGGAAATGCAGCGGCCTGCCTTGATTTTGGCGCCGAATAAAACCCTCGCCGCGCAGCTTTATACCGAGTTTAAAACATTCTTCCCTGAAAATGCGGTCGAGTATTTTGTGTCTTACTATGATTATTATCAGCCCGAGGCCTATATCGCGCGTACCGATACCTTTATTGAGAAAGACTCCCAGATTAACGAGCAAATCGACCGTATGCGCCACGCGGCAACTCAGGCGCTTTTCGAGCGTAAGGACTGCATCATTGTGGCCTCTGTTTCGTGTATTTACGGCATTGGCTCCAAGGAAGATTATATGGCGATGGCTGTGCCGCTGACAGTAGGCATGCAGATAGATCGCGAGGAGCTGATCGCTAAGCTGGTGGAGCTGCAATATACGCGCAATGATATCGCCTTTGAGCGCGGGAGTTTCCGTGTGCGCGGCGATACGGTGGAGCTGTTCCCCGCGCATTTCGAGGATCGCGCATGGCGGTTGTCTTTATTCGGGGATGAACTTGAAGCGATTACCGAGTTTGATCCGCTCACAGGCGAGAAATTTGCGGCACTCGAAGGCGTGCGGATCTATGCGAACTCGCATTACATCACGCCGGGGCCGACGATGAAGCAGGCGATTGCGCAGATCAAAAAAGACCTCAAGGAGCGCTTGGCTGAATATGAAGCGGAAGGCAAATTTCTGGAGGCGCAGCGTCTTGATCAGCGCACCAGTTTTGATCTGGAGATGTTAGAGGCCACGGGCTCTTGCAAGGGGATCGAGAATTATTCCCGCTATCTCACAGGGCGCGGCATAGGGGAACCACCGCCGACTTTGATCGAATATTTGCCCGATGATGCGATCATGTTTTTGGATGAGAGCCATGTGATGATCCCGCAAATTCGCGGCATGTATAATGGTGACCGTGCGCGAAAAACCACGCTGGTCGAGCATGGCTTTCGCCTGCCTGCCGCGATTGATAACCGGCCTTTGCAATTTGATGAGTGGAATAGCTTTCGCGGGCAGACGATCTATGTCTCCGCTACGCCTAATGAGTGGGAGCTGGAGCAATCCGGCGGTGTTTCAGCAGAGCAAGTCGTGCGCCCGACAGGTCTGATTGATCCGGAGATTGAAATCCGCCCCACCACGCATCAGGTGGATGATTTGATGCATGAGTGCCGCGGCGTGATCGCACAGGGTGGGCGCGTTCTTGTGACAACGCTGACCAAGAAAATGGCCGAAGCCCTGACCGAATATTTGGATGAAAACAATATTGCCGTGCGCTATATCCACTCCGATGTCGATACGCTGGAGCGGATCGAGATCATGCAGGCTCTGCGTCGTGGGGAGTTTGATGTCTTGGTCGGGATTAACCTCCTGCGCGAGGGGCTGGATATCCCCGAATGTATGCGGGTGTGTATTTTAGATGCGGATAAGGAAGGGTTTTTGCGCTCCAAAACCTCGCTGATCCAGACGATTGGGCGCGCCGCGCGGAACGTCAATGGCAAGGTGATCATGTACGCGGATCATGTGACCGAGAGCATGCAATACGCCATTGATGAAACCAACCGCCGCCGTGAGAAGCAAGTGGCCTATAACAAAGAACACGGCATTACCCCACAAAGCGTGCAAAAAGCGCTGGATACAAGCTTTGCCCAAAGCGAGCGCGCGAATTTGCGGGCAGTGGCAGATAGCGCAGTATCAGAGTTCGAGCATGACCCCGTCGCATTGAAAAAACGGATCGACCGCCTGCGCAAGGATATGCTCAAGGCCGCCGAAAATCTTGAATTTGAAGAGGCAGCGCGGTTGCGGGATGAGATTAAAGAGCTGGAAGAAGGGCAGTTGGGATTGTGATTCAATGAAGAAGATATTCTTCAAGGAAATCAATATTGGTGCTCTATCGGAAAGTAAAGTTGAGCAGATTCTAAAGCAAATTGTTGCGCTATTTAATGCGTGAGATGCGGGAAAATGATCCGCTGCGTTATCTGCTGGGCTATGTCGCCAGTGCTTTAGAGCATCGTCATATCTGACATGCGCATGCGGGGGCGTGTTATCGCGCGCTTTGCTTTGTCGATATTATCTCCTGCGTAGGGAGAAAATATTTTCAGGACATGATAGGCGTCCTTTTGTTTTTTCCATGTCTTCATCAACTGTTTCTATGATTACAGGGTGCCCCCAGAGTCTGTAAATGTGCTTTAGTACAGCGTCTGTATCTTTTTTATCCAAAGGTTTGCCATCTTGTTCAATATGGCGCAGGACAAGACGGCGGTCTGTTTTATCATAGTATTTAAAGGTGCCAATGCGCGGTATTATATCAGATCTGCGATATTGGGCAGATAGATCGGCGCGAACATTCTCAAAGCCTTCCTTGCTATCAATGGCATTGATTTCAAAGTACTCATTTTCGGCATCATCATGGATTGCAAAAAATTCAAAGTCACGCATAAGCTTGGGCGAGAGATACTGAAGAATAAAGCTCTCGTCTTTAAAATTGTCTCTGGCAAATTTCCATGTGGAGAGCCAATCGCCGTTGCCGGCAATATCCGGGAACCATTTTTTATCTTCTTCAGTGGGCTCCATACAGATGCGTTTAATATCTGCGAATATACCAAATCCTAGGGCATATGGGTTTATACCGTTGTAAATATTAACTTTCTTTGGTTGCCCATCGGGACCCATGATTGTGCGTGTTTCATCAAATTTAGGCTGGAATAAGACGCTGGTATGGGAATCACTGAACTCCATCATCATACTGTCGTTGAGTAGTCCCAGATCGCTGAGGTCATGGACGAGTGTATAGTGCCAGCTTGATGCCCATCCTTCATTCATCACTTGTGTAAGCCCCTGAGGGTAGAAATATTGTTGGATACCGGCAATGCCACGCATGATATCGCGCTTCCACTCAGGAAGATGCGGAGCATTATTGGCAAGGAACATAAGAATGTTTTCTTCCATTCCAAGATTAATGCCGCCATCATTGTCGTTGTCATTTGCAGCCTTTGTAAAATCTTCTTTGGGAAGGATTTTACTGTAAATCGAACTCGTAGGTTTCTGGCTTGCGCGCTCAAGATAGTTTTGGCGTGCTTTTTCTTCTAATTCGGCAGCTGTTTTTCGTGGGGGAGGCGCGGTGCGATTAATGGCATGGTATTTTAAGGCGTGGCAAGAGTCGATTAGCTCTTCAACTTCTTGAATCCCGTATTTATCTTCACAGGCGCGAATAAGGTTGCGTAAATTTAAAGAGAAATCAAAGATGCTGTGTGCATCAGTGTGCTCTTTAAAGAGATAGTTGTCATGGAAAAAGTTGTTATGACCAAAGCAAGCATGGGCAATAACAAGTATCTGCATGAGCGGCGTATTGCCTTCCATGCAGTAGGCAATAGATGGTGCGGAGTTAATTACAATCTCATAGGCCATGCCGCCGCCGGCATCATATTGCTTTTCCTGTGCAATGCGATTTTTACCGAAGGACCAATGCTCATAACCGATGGGAAGCCCAATATTTGCAATAGCATCCATCATCTGACCCGCAGTGATGATTTCAATGCGGTTATCATAGGTAGAAAGATTATATTTTTCTTTGGCAATAATGCTAATAACACGCTCAACAAGTCCTAACCAGTTATCCGGGAGTTTCGGATCATTTTTGTGCTCATCCTTAAGGGTAATGGGGTAGTCCCATGTTTTGGCTTCATCAGCTTTGCGAAAAAGCTCACGTCCATTTTCATAGCAGTCTAATAAAGCGAAAACTTTATCCTTGTAGTCTGGGTTACTCTTTTTTGGCATAGCGCACCTGTATCTAGTTTTGTTTTTTAAGCTACATCGAATTTTAATGGTGATGTAGATATTGAAGGTTGTTGTTCTTCAAAAGAAGTCGTGCCATAGCTTTGATCCGTGCCAAAGAATGACGCCGAAGGGCCTTTTAGCATTGTTGCCCCTGTATCCGTTTTTTGGAAGAAATCACGGAAAATAGGTAAAATGTCCTTTGGTTCCTTGATCTTACCCATAAAGAACTGGTCAGGGTGTTTTTCACGTAATTTTTTGTAAGCGGGCCAAAGGGGTTGGTAGTTATGGTCAAATTCTGCCACTTGCGTATAGAAATATGCTTGTAGATCCGGTAACAATTTTTCAATCAAATCGACGCAGACCTCGGCATCTTTATCCCAGTCTTCACCATCGGAGGCTTGTGCCGCATATATATTCCATTGGTCGATAGGATAGCGCTCCCGCATAATTTTTTCCATGAGCTGTATGCTTGAGGACACTATTGTGCCGCCTGATTTACGATCATAGAAAAAGGTCTGTTCATCAACTTCATCGGCTGTTGTTGTGTGGCGAATGAATACGATATCAACATTATCCTTGCCGTATTTCCGGTCTAGGAATTGTTTTTCAAGCCAGTAGAAAGTTTTTGCATTGGCTTTGCGCTGTTCCGACATGGAACCGGATACGTCCATGAGGCAAAACATCACAGCTTTGGCTATAGGTTGAGGAACCTGTTTGTATTTCTTGTATATCAGATCGTTTTTTTCATTCCATTTCGGGGTGAGGCTCTTTTTGCCTCTGATCTCCGCGATCTGATCTTCTATATCCTGCAAAGATTGTTTATCCTCTGTAGATAAGACTGATAGGTAGTTTTCTTTTAAGCGGTCAACTTCATTTTGTGCAAATAAAAGCTTATCTTTTCTAAGTTGCTTTTTCTCTAGCCGTACCAAGAAACGATCATTATCAGCATCAAATTCAGGATCATACGGCGCAATGACCTCACGCTGTTGTATGAGGAGTTCCAAAATCTGCGCATCATTTTTTTTGTGGCTGATGCTGTGACGCACAATTTGTTTTTTCTTCGAGTGCTGCATCTGAAGGTTTCTAAAAATGCCTTCATTAACATGCGCGCTAAATGCAGGACGTGTCTGTGCCGATTGGGAATCATTTTGTTTCGACAAGTTCGGCAAATCCAGATCTTCAAATAGAATATCCAGAAATTCATCTTCAGATAGGTGGAATTGGAAGTTATCCTCTCCTTCGCCATCAGCAGAAGGGTCTCCTTCGCCGCTGCCGCTGCCACCGCCGCCGCCAGGTGGTTTTGCAACTTTATCACCTGTGTTCCATTGCTTGTTTCCAGGTCTGACGTTGCTGTTGCGTCCCCCTTGACCATGATGGATCATCGGTTCATGTATGCCATCACGGGGAACGTTGACATCAACACCACCCTTATCCAGATTGTCCAGATTACTGTCTGCAATCTTTTTGGTAATGGCTTTTCTTATGCCTTCTTTATTTTTTCTCAGAAAGCGTTGGCGACTGGTTATGTATTTGCCATTGCCGCTTTCTGTTCGTCTGTCAACAATTGTAGACATAGCACGCACCTCCTGTTTTGATTTGTCAAAGTTGTCTAGAAGCTTAAGAATTAAGCTTCTAGTCTTTGATACAGTTCAACGCCACGGCGTGTCATCTCATCAGTGTAGCCCTTTTCGTGCATAGCATCCAAAAAGTCGTCGCGTTTTTTCTGTTCATTTTCATCCAGTCTTGCTGCGTCCAGACGAATAACATCGCGCATGCCTTCAGCATAGCTAGAGAAACGCTTGCGGATAACGCGTGCCATTTTTTCGTAAGAATCCCATTTAATCTTATCCATGCCACCAGATTTTGCAGCTTGGCGCTGGACGTAAGAAACAACTTCTTTACGGAAATCAGTTGCATTCCCAATGCCGGCAGGACCTTCGAATTCACGCAGAGCCTTTGCAAGCTCCTCACGAGACATCAGATGACCGTGCTCTTTAAATTCATCATTATGAACATAGGCATCGGCAAGTGCCAGATAACGCTGGAACATATTCTGACAGGTTTCCTCATTAACCCCGACATAAGCTTCTTCAATTTCCTGTTTAAGGAAGTCTTTGTATTCCGGCATGATATCGGTTTCAATAATCGCAATATAACGTGCTTTTTGCTCTTTGGAGAGTTTATCATCATGCTCGATATTATGAGCAAGAACCTCCATTAGTGTTAGCGGATCTGCGGAGAATTCTCCATCATTTGCGTGTGCATTGAATGTATCAGCCAATGCTTTAAAGCTTGCACGTGTAGAAAATCCGGACATGCCTTGTCTTAATGCATGTTTTGTATCTAATTTATAGAGTTGACCGATTGTAGGTACTTTGCCTGATGGCTCATCTGGAATTTCGCCATTGAGTACTTTGGCGCGGATGGCAAGAGACCATTTTGCAACGCTTTCATGACCGCTTAAACGGGACATAACAGCAAATTTCGCGAGTGTTTCCAATGTTTTCGGTGCGATGGGATGTTGTTTGTTTTTGTTTCTGCCCAGCTCTTTTTCCAGGATTTTTACTTCTTCGCTATAGCGTAAGGTGTAAGGTGCTTCTTGTACAACAATACGGTCCAAAATCGCTTCGTTAACGGGATTGCTTTTAAATTTTTGCCATTCTGATTCGTTTGTTGTCGCAATAATGAAACCATCGAATGGGTTTTGTCCGGCGGATGTGCTGTAGGAACGGTCTTGTACGCCATCCAAAACAGGATTGAAGACAGAATCAGACATTTTAATCGCTTCGGATAGGTGCAGTAGACCTCTGTTACCGTTAGGGAAGCCGCCTGTGTAAAGATATGTATCGGGATCATTCTCTGGCAGGCCTTCACCAAGCTTGTTGATATCAACGCGACCAATGAGTTCAGAAACATCTTGTGTTTGCTCATCCTTTGCTGCCAAATAACCAATCGCACGTCTGTGTGCTTTGGATGGGTGTGTCTTGACGACTTTAAAAGCCTTGTTGAAGTCACCATCGGCTTCATCCAGACGTTTAATCGCCCAGCTTGAAAGGCTAAGGTCTTTGAATGCATGTTCTGGTATATTCCATGCCTGTGCTGCTGCTGCCTGCATTTCAGGATCCAGCGTTAAGAGTGCAAGTGGGTTGTCCAGCACAGGGGATATTTGACTGTCCCCATCCTCATCATTTGTAGCAAGTGCCCAAAGAGGCTGGGTTTCCATGAGTTCTTCCAGACGGTGCGCCAAAGCTGATTTCGCACTACCAACGGGGCCCATAAGAAGAAGAATTTGTTTTTTCTGTTCTGCTTCGGCAGCCGCAGAATTAAGAAAAGATGTTAGACCACCGATGGTTTTTTCAATGCCATAAAAGTCACCAAATGCAGGGAATTTTTTGACTTTTTCGCTTTGGAAAACACGTTTGTCATTGCCTTCATCTTTAGATGTATCAACGATCTGGGGCTCACCTTTAGCATGAATTGCGGTGATTAGACGCTCTGCTGGTGTTGCGTAGGCTGATGGATCTTCTTTACACAGGTCGAAATACTGCTCGAGAGTAATTGGTTCGGCATTTTCCTCATCACGTTTGGCTTTATAAAGTGAAAAAATATTGCTCGCTGCTGCTGCTTTAGTTTTGTTATCAGCCATTACTCAATCTCCTAGTTAGTTTCTAATCTGGTTAATTTCTATATGTGGAATTTAGTAAATGCTTAAAGCTTTGATTATAGGGAGTCAATACACCAAACATAGAAATTTTCCATTTCATGTTTAAAGTTAAAATTAAATTACTTTTATTTGCTTTTTTAGCTTTTAAAAAGCGGTGTATATGTTTGTAGCGTGTTTTAGTAAAAGGGGAGGGAATCTAAGATTTCCTTTGTTTTAGGGATGCTTTTTTAATGTGGGGTTGCCCTATATCTGGCTTTATGTGATCTATATTTGTGAGTTCTTAAGTAACCTGTGTATAAGTTACTCAAGAACACACAATAAAGGATTATTGTTAGCAAGATAATTTCTTTTTTATCATGTGTTTTAGTCTAGCTTACTAGGTAGGAAGGTGAAGGTCATTTATATGCGTCTGCTATTTTTGATTATGTTGCTTTTTTGGGCGGCGCCCGCCTCGGCGCAGTTGAAAGAGCTTTTGCGCATGAATGCGGAGGAAGAGGCTTTATATCTGAGTACGGGCCATGGTTCTCAGGGGCGTTACACGGTCGAACAAAGCGAACTGATTGCCTGGCGTAGTCTTGCATATGCACGTCCCGTGGAGGCAAAGACCGAGGATAGCTATTGGCAAAATGGGCGTTTTTACCATGTTGTCGAGGTTGCTGTGCGTGATGGCTCGGTTTACAGTGTTATTGTCAATTCTTTTACTGGTGATGTCTTTCGTACGGAGCTGGATTTTCTATCGGATGCGCCTGTTTTACCTTCTGATGTGATTGATGTAGGCGTTGCAGAAGTTATCGCGGTAAGCACGGTTTCTGAAAATACGCGCGGT
>JBFHFW010000026.1:0-9838 GCA_041583395.1 Alphaproteobacteria bacterium | reverse complement strand
CCTATGAAATAGGAACAACACTTCAGTTGGTTGTAAAAGAGTATATGGACGTTTTTTCTAAACGTTAGAATAATGAAGGTAGTCGATATGTACTTTTGGCAACTAGGTTACGAAATGTTTGAAAAAGAGAAATCACTCTAAAAATGCTCTAATAATGCCTCCTCAAATCTTTAAGCTAAGAGATAAAGCTGAAGAGAGCGTGGCCGTATAAGTATCTAGCTCCATTCTTGTTCAAAATATTCTATAGAGAAGTCGACCACTTTTTTAATCTTACCATCACTATCCAAAACAACAGATGCGTCTTCGATGTGTTTTATACCGATATCTATGAAGGCTTGGCAAAGTTTTTTTGTTTTTTCGTTTTGAAAGTTACCAATTTTTATGAACTCTCCTTTAATAAATTCCATTTTGTAATTTACGTCTAAAAAATATTGATCTGATAGATCATTTCCTGCTTCATCCTCAATTTTCTCAAGTGGAATTGAGTTATAAAACCTAGGTATGTAGCAAGATAATTTTTTTTCAGCTTTGGCTAGTTCATATGCTTTAATTTCACTGTTGCACGTAGCTTTGCTGCGCTCATATGATTGGTCGCTTCCTTTTCGAAATACTTTGTATGCATACTTATGCTCGGCATCAAAAAATACAGTAGCATAATGACCATCTTTCCAGCTCTCGAAGTGATTTCTTTTTATAATTTTCACAATAGCTCCTTTTTGCAACAATGAGTGGAGCTATATTATGCCTTGTTTGATAATTCATCAAACCAAGCATGAATATCTTTCATGGCAATAAATGTCTTACGCCCTTTTTTGAAGGTGGGCAATCGACCTTCGCTTATTTCTTTGTAGATTGAGCTACGTCCCATGCCCATAATTTTAGTAGCTTCTTTAACCCGCACGTAAAGTCTCCCCTCTATATCAAAAGTTTCTTCCGGTGTCAGCGTTTTAGGTCGGGTGGGGTTGTTTTTCTTTTGCTCTTCTTGGGCTTTGATTTGTCGTTTCATGTCACGAGCAAGAATGTCAAAGGCGAGCGCTTGGGCGCGTAAATTCATAGCAGTGCGTTCTGAGAATTCTTTGATTGAATGGTGCATTATATTCATGTGTCCTCTCTTAATGTGAATTAATGATTCCCTCCAATCTTCTAAAGGCGGCCATTACTGCAAAGTCAGGATTATCAAAAAAATCAACAGCCAGATCTTCTAGGCGGTTAACCTATACTGGTGTAAGGCGTCTTCTTTATTTCTTTTACGTGATTAATGAAATCTTTAATATCTGCTTCGTTGTGTTCCATGAGTACATTTTATCCGCTATAGTGTTCTGATGCAGCAATTTTGGTGGGTAAATCACAACAAAACCTTTAGGCAAGAGGTAGGTGGCCAATATCTTTGGTCGCCTAAGAGAGAGTCTGACGGTAGAAAAAACCAATTCTACGATAATATGCGTGTGGCAAGACCGGGAGAGTTTGTTGTTTCTTACTCGCAGCGAAAGATTAGTTGTATCGGGAAAATAGCAGACTATGCAATTCATGCTCCTAAACCCGAAGAGTTTAAAAATACAGGTGATTACTGGTCACAAGAGGGGTGGTTATTACCGGTTATCTGGTATCAGCTTGATAATCCAGTTTTTTTGCCTGATATTTTTGATGATATAAAAGATCATCTTCCTAAAAAGTATTCACCAATAAACCCCAATAATGGCAATGGAAATCAAAAAGCGTATTTAGCAAATATAGATCAAAGTATTTTTGACCATATTGCTGCGATCGCAGGATTCTCCTCTCAGAACTTAGAGGAGAATGTTATTTCGGGAACGGATTTTGTTGAGCAAGTAGAGAACAAAATATGCGAGAGCATACTCACATCGGACAGTTTATCTGATACTGAGAAGCTACAAGTTACAAAATCGAGGGTAGGTCAGGGGCAGTTTAAAAATAATATATATAAGATAGAGGCTAAATGCAGAGTAACGGGTATTAATAACCCGTTATTACTGATTGCTAGTCATATAAAACCATGGCGCTCTTGCATCAATAAACATGAAAGGCTGGATGGTTATAATGGACTTTTGTTGTCTCCACATGCCGATTTTCTTTTTGATAAAGGGTTTATTAGTTTCTTAGATAGCGGAGATCTATTATTTTCTCAACTATTAGAGAACAGTGATATTGAAAAGCTTGGTATCAGACGCGACATAGCAATAAAAGAACCCTTTTTAGAAGGGCACTTACCTTATTTAGAATACCATAGAAACGAAATCTTTATGCCTTAAATTTAAGCGTCTTCTAATGCTTTGAGCTCGCTATCTTCTTTAAAGTAATTGTCATTTGCTCGTGCTTTATCTTTTACATTATTAGAAGATTTTTTCTTCATAGTGTTTAATGCATGCACTAAGGAATAACCTAATTCTTCTGCAAAGTTCACAGGAACAGCATTTCCAATTTGTTTGTATTGCTCATTCATAGAGCCCTCAAATTGCCATTCATCTGGAAACGTTTGAATTCTTGCATATTCACGTACAGTGAATGGTCGGCTTTCGTCTGGGTGACATCTTTCCGTTTGTTTCTGTGCAGGAGCACATGTCAGCGTTAAAGAAGGCTGGTTCCAGCACATTCTTCTTGCCATTCCTGTTTTCCCTCCGCCCAGGTAAAAGCTTCCTTTCATATATTCTTTTTGTAAATCTTCAGGAAGATCCCTCCAATAACCGCCTTGGGGAACATGAGACAGGATTTCTGCTTTTCTTTCGGGATATTTTTGCCCTAAAGATTCTGGGGCATCACAGTCATATAAACGTCCTTTTTTAAGAGCGTCTTTAAGAGTATATAGATCTGGAACTGCTTCTGGGAATTTGAAGTCAGCACTCAAATCTTTTCTGATTCCAACTAAAAGAAGCCGTTCTCTTTTTTGAGGAACTCTATAAAAAATGGTTTTAAAAATCTGTGGTGGTATGACGTCGTAACCTAGTTCATCCAAAACGGAAATCATTCCCTGTAGGGTATTTCCTTTATCATGTTGTAAAAGGCCTCTAACATTTTCACCTACGCATATCGCTGGGTTAGTCTCCTTTATGCATCGGGCAAATTCAAAAAACATTGTTCCCCGGGTATCTTCAAAACCTAGTCCTTTTCCTGCATAGCTAAAAGCTTGGCAAGGAAAACCGCCAGTTACTATATCTACTTTGTTTTTGTATGGAGTGAAGTCTACTTCTCTAACATCTCCTTCGATTACATTCCAATTAGGCCTGTTTGCTCTAAGAGTAGCGCAAGCATATTTGTTTATCTCATTTAACAAAGTACACTTAAGGCCTGCCTTTTCTAATCCAATGGCTAGTCCACCAGCACCGGCAAAAAGTTCGATAACTTTATAATCTTTTTTGGGCTCACATCGAAAACGTTCTGCATTTAAACTAATCTCATTATTTCGATCAAAATCCTTTAATGTTTTGAGCGAAAATAAAGGTGTACCATTATCGTCTGTCTCGTCAGGCACTATCTTTCCAGAAGATAGCCATTTTTGTGCAATGTTTTTGGACGTGGAGAGTAAATCTGCACTTTGTTCTATGGTGTAAAGCTTATCCATTTTCAATAATAATACCCCCTTTAAATAATTCAGGAACAAAAGATGAACATTTGTTACTATAACTTAATTTTATTATTTTTAAAGCCCCTCTTTGAAGATATCTTGGAATTCATCACCAAAATTTTCATCACCAAGCTTTTCGAAGGTTGAAACAATTGTTTCCCAAGCATCATCTCGTCCTAACAAAAATGCCCAAAATTCATTGCCGACAACAGCATCAACTTTAGGAATTAAAGGGGCAGCCTTACCTTTTTCTTTTGCCCAAAAATCACCACTGTGAGGGTTGAACGGAAAGGCAACTTGGCATCTTAGGTTTGTTTCAGGGGCATTCATTAATCGATATGTATACCAACGCATAAGACAAGTATTGAACTTTGCACCTCCACCTGCGTTTATCTGGTTTGTTTTAATATCATAAAGGTACTCAACGCCGTCTTTTCTTAACCAGATATCAAGCCCTTCACCTTTTAGAATTTTTCCTGTTGGAATATTACCTGTATCTATCTTGGATAGTTCTTCGCGTAGTTCATCTAAAAAGCCATCGATGGTTGTTTCCGATTCTTGTTCTCTTTTAGAGATCCAATTGTTGAGTATTAAGCTCACTGATGCAGGGATTTGCGTAGGCATGGAATTATTAAATTCTTTTTCATCTAATACTTCAAATCCATTATGCTCAGCAAACGCTTTAGCTAGTGGTTCCCAAAGTCTAGTACCTAATGATGTTTCTAATCCGCCTATTAGAGATCTTATTCTTCTCTCTACTGGAAATATTTTATCTAAAACATGTGTTGTCTTAACTTCTTTTCCGTCAAAGAAATTCCTAACTGAGTTTCTAACTGTATTTTCGATGATTTCTTCTATAGTCATGATTATCCCTTTTTCATAGTGACTCGATGATACACCAGCAATTTCCCTTTGTTGAGTAGCAATGATTTAAGCTCCCCAATATTTTTTAGGTAATATGCCGAAAGGTTGCTGTTTTACTTGTCAGGAAGGGCTTCAAACCACGCATGAATATCTTTTACGGCAATGAGTGTTTTACGGCCTGCCTTCTTGATTGGAAGGCGTCCTTCGTTGATTTCATTGTAGAGAGCGGTATGACCCATACCCATAATTTTACAGGCCTCCTTTACCCGCACATAAAGTCTGTCTTCCAAAACAGATATGTCTTCCGGCGGGGGCATTTTAGGTTTGGTGGGCTTACTTCGTTTTTCTTCTTCGATGCGGTGTTTTTCACGCAAGATATCTTTTGCCAATATGTCCCAAGCAAGCGCATCCTGACGCGCTACCATCGCTTTGCGCTGGGCGAACTCTCTTATATGTCCATAAAAATGTGTGTCTTTCATGAGACCAGCAAAGCAAAAGAGCATAGACCTGTGAAGAGGGTCTTAACCACGGGATTCACATCGAGGGGGTTAAGGGCTTGAAAGCGAACAAAACTCGTGTATGTGGACAAAAACTGTGCCCCCGTGGTCACTTGTTTATGAAGACCGCTTACCTAAGGTTGGTCATTATGCCGGGCTGGTTGCCTTGTTTATCAAGGCGGAATCTTTCCATCCCGTTGTAGTGACCATCAACTTCAGCAAAGACCTTTTTGAAGATCCCAAGTTTATCCTCTGGGCTTAGTGTGATGTTGTTCTCATACTCCATGCGATCAACATACATCTCCCATTCTTCCTGTGAGATCTTATCTTCGTTATCAAAGACAAGACGGGCAAGCTCAAGTGCTGTGTCTGAAGCCGTTAATAGGTTGTCCCATTTTCTAAAGCCCGTTAGTATGGCAATGAAGTGTTGAGCTTTCATTAAGCTGAACTTCGTTTCATCCCAGTCATAAGCGAGGAATATGCCACCTATATCAAAGAACTTAGGCTTATAGCAGTAGTAGGTGTGCCCATCATTCTCAACATAAGAGCTTTGCGTCTTATAGTCTTTGTAGAGTTTTTTAGCTTGTTGTTTGAAGTAATCAATATGGTTCATAATAATGTTTCCTTATGTTGACCAAGTTATTATCTAAGATTTGCGTTCGTAAACTTTGCTAGATAACAATCTTGGCAAGGTCATATTATTTGAATTGTTGGTTGATATGATCTTTACACGAACGAGCAGGCTCACCAACGAGCACGAGTAATCATGGCACGAACTGTTCTTTGATTCAAGTTAGCGGAAAAGAAAGGGAAGCATAAAAAGGCAGGGCAAAAGAATTGGCCTGCCCCAGAATTACGCGCCTATGAAAAGGCTCGTACGTCTTTAGTCAAGATTACAACACAACCATCCTCGACCTCACCGCGCTTTATTTTTTGCGCAGCAATCTGTTCGGCCTTTGAACGGTTTTTGTTCAACAAATCGGAGTCTGTCCATGCTTCTTCCGATATTCGAACGTTGTGACCTTGATACTTAAAAGTAAAATCATTCATGTGAGGGTTCCTCTATAAATATCTTACAGCGACGAAGTGTCGCTTCTTTGGTTAACAAAAATAACGGCACGAACAATCAAGTTCATTACCACTTTCTACGCTTCATTATACCACATTTGGGGGTGTCGAAGGAAACCGCGTGGATATACTCTAATAAGGCGATAATAATGTTGAGAGAAATTAAATGGGCTTAATAGATATGGCTTAAGGTAATTTAGAAAAATCCTAAAAGGCGAGGTCAGGCTATATTTTAGCCGCAGTTTATGGCATAAAACTGAGTGATATTACACTATATTAAGCTAGACATAATACAATTTGTAATCATCAGGTCCGCGGTTCGAGTCCGTGTGGGAGCACCAT
Organism: Alphaproteobacteria bacterium; assembly: GCA_041583395.1. Classification (GTDB taxonomy): domain Bacteria; phylum Pseudomonadota; class Alphaproteobacteria; order Micavibrionales; family Micavibrionaceae; genus UBA6929. The sequence continues at coordinate 3,487 of JBFHFW010000026.1, read as the reverse complement.
TCTTCACCTCATAACGCATCCATGGTGGGGTGTAGCCAAGCGGTAAGGCAGCGGTTTTTGGTATCGCCATGCGGAGGTTCGAATCCTCCCACCCCAGCCATTTTTCCTTTCATTATCATTGAAATCGTTATATAATTTACCTCGAAAAGCGTTGATATTCAAGGCTTTTGCTCGTTACATGGTTTTATTTGATATCATATGAAATCGCATGCAACCGACTCATTTGGGGGCATTTCAGGGGGCAAAAGTCTTGAAATGCCAAAAATGAGGTGCCCCCATGAATTTAAATGATGTGAAATGCCGTACTGCTGCCCCTAAAACCAAGGCTTACAAAATGTCTGATGGTGGGGGCATGTATCTTGAAGTTATGCCCAACGGCTCGAAATACTGGCGACTAAAATACCGTGTGAAGGTAGAGGATAAGGTTAGAGAGAAACGCCTGGCTAGGCTGCTTCTAAACGCTTTTTATTAGATCCTGATATGATGATGTCGTCTACATAGACGCTAACAGTGAATTTGGTGTCCAGACTTTTGAGATATTTGCCTACAGATGATATGTCTAAACACACTGAAGCTATTATCTGCGATTGAACAAAACCGTAGGGAAGAATAGTTAGGGTAAACCGTGTCCTTACGACTTTGCTATTGCTCCAAGCGGGCTATGCCTATGTGCCATACAGCTCGCTTGAAAATGTGATTGAACAGAGCAAGGAAGGATATTATCTCGCCCTGCGTCAGACACAAGGAACCATCCGTACGGACAATCCTAACTGGCAACCCTGGGTGATTTTCTTCCTGCGGGCTTTACTGGCGCAAGTGCGTAATCTGGCGAAGAAGGTCGAACGCGAAAAAATCGTTCTATCGGCTTTGCCGAAGCTATCCATCCAGATCCTCGATTACGCAAAAGAGCATGGCCGTGTGACAATGGGCGACATGGTGAAGCTAACGGGCATAAGCCGCAATACGCTTAAAGAGCATTTCCGGTCTTTGACCGAAAAAGGCCACCTCGTCATGCATGGCAGTGGCCGGGGTAGCTGGTACGCTCTGCCGTAATATCCATGCGCCAGTTCGAATCCCAATCGCTTAATGGGCTTGAAATTTCCTATGCGATGATTTGATAATCAAATCAGTAGCTTGCAGCGGAGACAAAGTTTTAATTTGTTCGGGCTGGACAGCCATTCTTTATAACTCCCGACATTTTAAGGTTCACGTAAGGTGTAAAGAGAACAAACGCGCTCAAAATAAGCCCTAAAGCTCTTGTCCGGAACCGGGCGCAGGCGCAGCAACAATTTGATTACGGCCATTATTTTTGGCCTTATAGAGAGCTTGGTCGGCACGTTCGATCAATTGCTCGATTGTTTCTGATCCACCATTATATTGCGCCACACCACCCGAGAGCGTAATGCGCCCCAATTTCTTTCCGGTTGTGCGGTTAATGACTTCTTTATTCGCCACCGCCTTGCGCAAGGCATCCGCTACACGCTTTGCCGCCGGTAAATTCGTATCAGGCAAGATCAGTGCAAACTCTTCACCGCCGTAACGTGCGGCAATATCGCGCCCTTTCACACCATCGACAAGGGTTCGCGCCACAAGGCGCAACACCTGATCACCCACCTGATGCCCGTAATCATCGTTAAAGGCTTTAAAGTGATCAATGTCCATGAGCACAAGCGAATAAGCCATTCCCTCACTTTTTGCTTCTGTGGCTACGCGCTCGATCTCGTCATCAAAGGCCTTACGGTTGGCCAGACCGGTCAATCCATCCGTTAAGGCTTGCTTACGCACCATCTCCAGATCACGCCGCATTGCGTTCATCGCATCCGATGATTGCTGCAAACGATCTTCCAGCGCGGCATTATATGCAATCATTTCTTGTGTATTACTGAGTACATCACTTAATACAGCTTGAACATCTTCTTGCGAGGCACCGTCAGAAAGGCGCTCTTGCACGTTTTCTAAAGAAGAGCCATATTTCTCGGTTGCCGTCTTCACATTGTGAACCAGCGAATTAACCTGCTTGATCGTATTTTGGATGTTATCACCGGCCTCGCGCACTTTTTCACTCGCGCGCTCTTCACTCAGATAAGTCAGATAGATTTCCTGACATTGTTCATCCGTAATGCCATTGCCCTGCTCTTCGAGCAACTCAATCGCATGGGACACCTCGGGATTAGCGCCCGAATAATGAACATACCAAAGCTCGAACAAATTAGGGCCCGGGCAGAGCCCTTCAGCCATAATCCGCTCAAAGGCCTTGCGGGAAAATTCTTCACTCTTTTCTTTTGAATGCGAGTATTGCACGAAACCAGTATATTCTCTGTTACAAAAGCGCCCAAAGGCGCCGAATTAAAATTTAAAAATCTGCCGCCATTATAGACAACAACTTATCCATTTTCCTAGACAATCTTTAGTTTCTTGTAACAAAAACTATGCAATAAGTTCATTTGGCGATATCACAGGCATCTGAGGCTTGGACTCCGGTCTGGATAGACGCGCCACCTGCTCATAGACAGGATCATTAACAGCCGGTACAAATTGTGCAGCCACTTCAATAGGCCCCCTTGTATCATAAAGGGAGTTCTCGCGCATTTGTATATCACCGAATAAATGCTCTTTTGCATCCCGATCAATCCCCATCAGATCCTCTAACACGACATTAGCTCGCTGCTCCAGATCCAATGCTTGCGCATATTCAGGAATATTATCGGCCATATTCTCCGGATTAAGATAAGCAAGCATCTCCACCTCATCCAAAGACATCTGCGTATAATCAAAACGTGATTTTGGCAGAGGCACTACTGCATTTTGCTCTGTACCGCCGTAGTCTGGCACTGCCGCATGGGATGGTGAGGACATGGTACACATTTTTTCATGGATTTGCGCAAGCGCCGCCTTAGGATCAATACTTCCGCTTTTTGCACCGGCAACGATATCTTGAACCATGCTGACATTACTCACCTGCTTCAACGCCTGTATGCCCGTGGATTCTATGGCCAAGGAACAAGCAATGCCAAACTCTCCATTTGCACTATCACGATAATCGGGAAATACTTCGAAAAACTCGCACCCCGCGGCTTTTGTTGCAGCCATCAATTCGCGCTGCATTTCCTGACACGCGCCCATAATCTGCCCCTGCATGGCGCGAGCATCTTGTGCCACAGAGCTTACCGCGCCGATATTTTGCTGTAACTGCGAGCAACTCACAGCCTTATTCGTATCCATCTTATGCGCCGATACAGCCGTCGCCGATACAGATGTGCTCATATTCGGTGCAACACGGCTCCAGAAAGATTTACTGGCATCAATATCTTGCTGCGGCGCAATCTCTTGCGTATTTGAAAGCGCGGGATCGTGGGCAATGTAGCCTATACCGCTGACCGCATCAAAAATATCCTTATAACTTTTCACTCTATCCCCTACCTCTTTCGGGGCATTCATATTCTACCAAACCCTTGATAGAAGCGCTTAAACACCCATTTCCTAGCGG
>JBFHFW010000025.1:0-9848 GCA_041583395.1 Alphaproteobacteria bacterium | reverse complement strand
GAAGCCACCGGAAAACCGCTCAGCGCATGGCAAAAAGAACCACCAAAACCAAATCCTGCCCATTGGCATTTCGAGATACACAAAATTATCCCAGAACGCGCCCTCCTCCACCAGCGCATTGAAAAGCGCTTTGATCAGATGGTCGAGATGGGCGCTCTCGACGAAGTCAAAGATTTTGCCGAAAAAATCGAAAGCGGTGAGGTTAAAGAGGACTGCCTCCTCACCAATGCACTAGGCTTCAAACCTCTACGCGCTTACCTTAATGGTGAATGCACCCTAGGAGAAGCCATTACCCAATCCAAAACCGACACCAGACAATACGCCAAGCGCCAAATTACATGGTTTAATAATCAGCTTTAAAAATTGACATATTGTAAAATATAATATAAAAAAACTGCATTATGTATAAAAATAAACCAAGTGAGTAAATTATGACCCTCAATGCATCGCCCGAACAACTGCGCGAACAAGCAAGCAGTCTGGAAGCACAAGCTCGAAAATTACGGGATCTTGCCGATAAAATAGATGCAAACGCAGCTGCCTACGCGCATGCCCAAACGCTAAGTGAAAAATTTAAACGCGCACATCTGCACACACCAACCTCCCTCACCAAAATTCACCTCGTTGACTGGATGGCCCAAAACATTAGCCCTGAAACACTGGAAGATCTAAAATACACTGACCTCTTCCCAGCAACAGACCCAACGGTAAAGCATCCTCTATCGGAAAGAGACTTTACATGGGCTAAAACACAACTCCACACTGCAAAAATATATGATAAACCACTCGGAGAGCTTGTCAGGGGGCAATATATACTGGGATACCAAGAAGGAAAATCCGATAAACTTGCGTGCCCATTTAAAAATTCTTGCGCTCCATCATAAAAGTTACCATACAAAGGAAAAAATCATGGCTGAATATACACCAAAAGAAATTTTAGATATCCTCTTCCAAAAAGAAGACCGCATCACCGCAGGAATGGCAACACCCCCCTCTCAGGTTGCTCATGATACTCTCTCTTCCCTACAGGAAATTTTCACAAAAGCAACAACAGTCAATAAAAGAGACCCACGATCACTGGCAAACGCAGTAGAGGAACTGGCAGCCCTTGGCATGGATAAAGACACAATAGAAATGCATGCCATCCACGTTGTGTATTACGGACAACGAATCCTAAATCAAAACGCAGCACTTGCAGCTCTGGCAAATGGCGTGTTCTCTAGCAGCATTTCCCAAGGATTAGAACGTCATTTGGGCATAAAACTTTCCGCTCTAGATAAAATCGAACAAGGACAGACTATCCGCCAAAACGGTGAAGACAAGCTATATAACTTTCTCTTACAAGAGTTAACAAAAGCAATTGCAACAAAACCACATCTTGTTCAAACAAATAAAGAGCGACCCGTTATCATTGATCAAAGACCTGATGCAGTTCAGTATAGCGATACTGAACCACGAGGCACTCTTCCTGAACCACAAAAAAACTGGCTTCAAAGAGGCTGGGATTTCCTGATGAAATAAAAAATTTTCATTTTAGAATAAAACTCTGTCAGGCTCCGATTATGATCAAAAATAAAAACATTCTTATGAACGTCCTAAACCTCGTAGTGTTACTCGTTACACTGCGGCGTTATTGTTGACATCATTCATCAGAAATTAACCCAACAAAAAGCGCCCCGGTTCATTAGAGACGGGGCTTTTTTTATATGCTATAAAAGACCGCTTGTTAAAAAAGGAAAAAGTTATGAGCACAGTAAAACCAAAACGCACCACAAAGAAAAAAGCAGCCATGACTGCACCCAAAACCTATGTCGGCGCGGAGCTCGTGATCAAAGCGCTCACCGAACAAGGTGTTGACCGTATCTTTGGCTATCCGGGCGGTGCTGTGCTGCCGATTTATGACGCAATATTCCAGCAAAAGAAAATCAAGCACATCTTGTGCCGCCACGAACAAGGCGCTGTACACGCCGCCGAAGGCTATGCGCGCTCCACGGGTAAAGTTGGTGTTGCCCTTGTGACTTCGGGTCCCGGTGCGACCAATGCGGTGACGGGATTAACGGACGCGCTCCTCGACTCTATTCCCCTTGTTTGCCTGACCGGACAGGTTCCGACATTTTTGATCGGCACAGACGCGTTTCAAGAAGCCGACACCACCGGCATCACGCGCCCTTGTACCAAGCATAATTATCTGGTCAAAGACCAAAATAAAATCGCCGAAACCGTTCATGAGGCTTTCCATGTTGCGCGCTCCGGCAGACCCGGCCCTGTGGTGATTGATATCCCCAAAGACTTACAGTTTGCCGAAGGCACTTATACGACGGCCAAAGACAGCCCCGGTGTCATTAAATACCAACCCAAAACCAAACCCGATATGCCCGCGATCGAGGCTGCTGTAAAACTGATGGCGCAAGCCAAAAAACCGATCTTTTATACAGGTGGTGGTGTTATTAATGCAGGCCCTGAAGCGTCCAAACTCTTGCGAGAGTTGATTGCCCTCACAGGCTATCCGATCACCTCAACCCTCATGGGGCTTGGCGCCTACCCCGCCAGTGGCAAGGAATGGCTCGGCATGTTGGGGATGCACGGCACGGTCGAAGCCAATCTCGCCACACATGGCTGTGATGTCATGATTAATATCGGCGCACGCTTTGATGACCGCGTCACAGGCCGCCTTGATGGGTTCTCGCCAAATTCCAAAAAAATCCATGTCGATATCGATGCCAGCTCGATCAACAAAAATGTCCGCGTTGATATCCCGATTGTGGCGGACGCGACCGAGGCGCTGAAAGCCATGATCAAAGTCTGGAAGAAAAAGGGCTACAAGCCACAAAAGACCGCGCTGAAAGACTGGTGGACACAAATTGATAAATGGAAAGAGACAAACTGCCTCGCCTATAAACACGACAGCAAAATTATCAAGCCCCAATATGCACTTGAGCGCTTGCGTCACTTTACCGCACTTGATAAGCGCGACACTTATATCACCACCGAGGTTGGACAGCACCAGATGTGGGCGGCGCAATTCCTGCCTTTTGATCAGCCAAATCGCTGGATGACCTCCGGTGGCCTTGGCACGATGGGCTACGGCCTGCCTGCGGCGATCGGTACACAAATCGGTAATCCCGATGCACTTGTGATTGATGTGGCAGGTGAGGCATCAATCCTCATGAATATTCAGGAAATGAGCACCGCCGTTCAATACCGCACGCCTGTTAAAATCTTCATCCTCAATAACCAATGGATGGGCATGGTGCGCCAGTGGCAAGAACTCCTCCATGGGGAGCGTTATTCCGAAAGCTATACCGAGAGTTTGCCGGACTTTGTCAAACTCGCCGAAGCCTATGGCGGTATTGGCCTGCGTGCTGAAACGGTTGATCAGCTTGATGGCGTTATCGAGGAAATGCTGGCGACCGACCGCGTAACGATCGTTGATGTTTGCGTCGATCAAAAGGAAAACTGCTTCCCGATGATCCCATCAGGCAAAGCCCATAACGAGATGATCCTCTCGCCCGATTCCAAGAAATTTGATAAGAAACTGGTATAACCCACCGCCGTCATCCTGAGGCAAAGCCGAAGGATCTCATAACCTACACTAGAGATTCTTCGCTACGCTCAGAATGACAACAAAGAAAGACAAGAAACAGGAGTAAAAAATGGTTACACTCAAACGCAAAAACACAGCCTCCAAAAGTGTCTATGCTACATCAGCAACCGAAGACACAACGCAATCCCATACGCTTTCAATCCTCATCGCAAACGAGCCCGGCGCATTGGCACGCATCATCGGTCTGTTTTCAGGACGCGGCTATAATATCGACAGCTTGACCGTTGCCGAGACCGATCAGGCCAAGCATCTCTCGCGCGTGACGGTTGTCACATCAGGGAAAGATATGGTGTTGGATCTGATCAAAAATCAACTTGAAAAACTTGTTCAGGTACAAAGTGTCCGCGACCTGACCGTCCAAGGCCCCTATGTCAGCCGTGAACTGGCGCTTATTAAAGTCGTTGGCACCAAAGACAAACGTGTCGAAGCCCTACGCATTGCCGATATTTTCCGCGCCCGCGTGGTCGATAGCACCCTTGAGAGCTTCGTTTTCGAACTCACCGGTGAAAGCTCGAAAATCGATGCGTTCGTAGAACTTATGCACCCGCTCGGATTGGTTGATGTTTCACGCTCCGGTGTGGCTGCGATTTCCCGCGGCACCCGTGCAATTGGCGATGATTAAATTTTCTCTTGATTTAAAAAGTAAAATAATGTTATTTTCATAACAATGAAAAACTTTAATAAATCCAGTACACATATTTACCAAATCACCACAACGACATGTGATGAAACGGGACGTATTACAGCTTCATCAGACGATATCCCCGGTTTGGTCATGGAAACAGAAACCATTGATGAAATTCCCGAAATTGCACAGGACCTAATCCCCATGTTATTGGAGCTAAATAATGTTTCCGACGAAAGAACAGAAATTCCTGTTTGTATCAATCATGACTTAACCTTCCATATACACATAGGTAAGGGAGGCCAAGTTTAATCATGGCAAGCCTTTACGCCAAAACTACAAAACACTTAAAAGAACATGGCTGCTCTTTTGTTCGTCAAGCCAAAGGGTCCCATGAAATCTGGCAAAATGCAGAAGGAACGCACTTTACATTAGTCAAATCAGGTAAAGCCACAGGTACATTCAGAGCTGCTTACAAACGAGCCGGTGTCGAGTGCCCATCTTTTCTACAACCTAAACAAAAAAAGAAACAACAGACACCAGAGCCATAGTGTTTTATTAGCAACAAGCCCTTGATTTCTTCATAGAAACCAAGCTTTAATAGCCATCAATAGATTTCTCTACTCCCATAAGGAACACACTATGACACAAGCAGCCCAAGCGAACGATACTGCCACGCAAACACCGCTGAATATCTACTACGATAAAGATTGTAACCAAGACCTGATCAAAGGCAAAAAAGTTGCCGTTATTGGTTATGGATCACAAGGCCATGCGCACGCCCAAAACATGAAAGATAGCGGCGTTGCAAGCATAACAATCGGCCTGCGTGATGGTTCTGCCTCTGCCCCCAAAGCCGAAGCGGCAGGCTTTACCGTTGCCAACCCTGCAGAGGCTGTAAAAGATGCCGATGTTGTCATGATCCTCGTTCCTGATGAGCTCCAAGCCGATCTTTACCGTGATCATATCGAACCCAATATCAAAGAAGGCGCAGCCCTTGCTTTTGCCCATGGCCTCAATATCCATTTCGGATTGATCAAGCCCCGCGCTGATTTGGATGTATTTATGGTGGCTCCGAAAGGCCCCGGTCATACAGTCCGCGGTGAGTATGTGAAAGGCGGCGGTGTGCCCTGCCTGATCGCCGTTTACCAAGACGCCACGGGTAACGCCAAAGAACTCGCGCTCTCATACGCCAGTGCCGTTGGCGGTGGCCGTTCCGGCATTATCGAGACAACTTTCAAAGATGAATGTGAAACTGACCTCTTTGGTGAGCAAGCTGTCCTTTGCGGTGGTATTGAAGAATTGATCAAGGCTGGTTATGAAACGCTTGTGGAGGCCGGATACCCTGAAGAAATGGCTTATTTCGAGTGCCTACACGAAACAAAACTGATCGTTGATCTGATCTATGAAGCCGGTATTTCCAACATGAACTACTCTGTCTCCAATACTGCCGAGTATGGCGGATATGTCAGCGGCCCACGCGTCATCACACCACAAACAAAAGCCGTGATGAAAGATATCCTTACTGACATCCAGTCCGGTAAATTCGTAGAAGATTTTATGGGTGGTAACCGTGAAGGCCTCACACGCCTCAAAGAAATCCGCGCACGCGAACAGCAGCATCCGATTGAAAAAGTCGGTGAGCGCCTCCGTTCCATGATGCCATGGATTGGTAAAGACAAGCTGGTTGATACCACCAAAAACTAAGAGCAGATCTAAAATAAAACCGAAGAAAGGCTGCTCTAAAACGTGCAGCCTTTTTTGTATAAACAACGAAATAAAAAATATGAACACACCAGACCACAAAGATCATATTGCCAAAGGCATTGCCTATGCCTGCACGGCATTCTTTTGCTTTACATTGATGCAGGTCTTTAACAAATTGCTGACCGGCACGCATCATGTCATAGAAATCTCGATCTGGCGCAACATTCCGCCCCTGCTGATTTGTCTGGCCTATGCTGTTGCCACAAAACAAACACACCGCCTGAAAACCAGCATGCCGGGACGCATGTTCTTACGCGTTCTTATCGGGATTACAGGCCTTATCCTCACATTTGGCGCAACTCAATATCTTCCCATCGCCAATGCAACAACCCTCTTTTTTGCCTCGACCCTGATTGTACCGGTTCTGGCGCACTTTATCCTGAGAGAGCATGTCGGCTGGCACCGCTGGATAGCCATCGCAATCGGCCTAAGCGGCGTGATCCTCGCCGCCCGCCCCACAGCAGAACTAACACTTATCGGGGTAACCCTTGCGCTGAGCGCTGCAATAACCCATGCTATGATCATTATTATCCTGCGCGCGATGAAGGGCGAAGATCCCTTTACCATTATTTTTTATTTCTTCTTGGGTGGCATCATTTTACCAGCACCCTTTTTACCATGGGTTGGACATTGGCCAACATGGGAGAGCTTTGGCTGGCTGATAGCAATCGGCATTGCCGGAGGTATTGGACAACTCTGCATCACACGCGCTATGCATTTCGCCCCCGCATCTGTGATTAACCCCTTCACCTATAGTGGACTGATCTGGGCGATCATTTTTGACATGATCATCTGGCAAACACTGCCAACATGGCCGGTTTTTGTCGGTGCAGGCATTATCATGCTGAGTTACCTCTACATCTTGCACCGCGAGAAAAATGCACAAAAAAAGCTGCAAGCTGCGAAAACCGCCAAAATTTGTACCTAACGCCGCATCCATGATAGAATAAGGAATGGTTGGGGCAATCGAAACAGCACTAAAAGGCATGAGCGCAGCATCGCAGCGCATGAATGAAAGCGCGCGCAATATCGCAAAATTCGGCACGCAGGATATCACTGCAGATACACTTCCTACCGATGAAATTAACCTCAGCGAAGAAGCGGTCAACATGATGCTGGCCAAGCACAGCTACAAAGCCAATCTTGCCACGTTAAAAACGCAGCAAGAAATGGAAGAAGCACTTCTTAAAACCTTCGATAAAAAAGTCTAGCCTTGGCCTGGAGCTGCCGGTTTTGCAGTCGGCGTAACAGCTACAGGCGTATTGTCATTACCCGCGACCTTTTTCGGCGGCAAGAGGCCTTCAGCACGGAACAGAGCTTCTGGATCAAGATCACGGCGGCCCTGCCCTGCGGCCTCCATAAAGTCTTTAAACATCTCTGTAGGATGCCGCATACCAGCAGGTGCAATCATCGTGGGGTCAAAGGATTCACAGAGATTTTTATTGTAAAGTCCTTGCTCTTCAAACTGCGCAAACACATCTGCTACAGTCGCCTCGGCCCATTTATAAACATAGTAACCCGCATCATAACCATTGATCATATGAGGAAAACCCAATGCAAAAGGCGGAGCATCAGACGGAATGATTTGGGTATCTGCCCAAACCTTATCCTGAAATGCTTTTAGCCCCATTTTTTCAATCTCCGCCGGATCAGTTGTATATGCGGCCATATCAAATAAAGCAAACTCCGTCTGACGAACGCCCTGCCAACGTGCATCAAATTGTTTTAATTGCTGCAACTGATCAATAAATTTCTGAGGAATCACCTCTCCCGTCTTGTAATGCTTTGCATAGGTTTTCAGTACCTCGGGCGCAAAAGCCCAACACTCGTTGATTTGTGAAGGAAATTCCACATAATCCCGAAGAACATTCGTCCCCGATAATGACGGATACTCAACATTCCCAAACGTCAACATACCATGCAAACCATGACCCTTTTCATGAAAGAGCGTGGTTACATCATCTGCACTCAACAAAGATGGTTGTCCCTCCGCGGGCTTCATAAAATTACATGTATTGGTAACAATCGGAATTTCACGTTGACCATTGTATAAACCAGCCACACGCAAACCATTCATCCATGCGCCACCGCTCTTATGTTCCCGTGCATACGGATCAAGCGTATAAAGCGCCTTAATCTCACCCGTCTTGGCATCAAGAACCTCGAAGAACCTGATATCCTCGTGCATTTTTGAATAATCTGAAGTTTCTTTAAATTGAACCTTATGAAGCGCTTCAGAATGCTGAAACAAACCCTTTAATACATTATCAAGCGGGAAATAAGGACGCAGCGCCTCAGGGTCATAACCAATTTTTTCCTTACGCATCAAACGGGTATAATACGAACGATCCCAAGGCTTAATCTCATCTAAACCACCTTGCTTTTTTGCAAATTCAGAAAGCTCCGCATAAAACGTCTTTGCTGCGGCACCATACACTTTGGCATTTCTATTCAAAAAGGCCATAACATTCTGCGGGTTTTCTGCCATGCGCGTATCTTTACGAATGATACGCTCTGCATGATTTTTAAACCCCAAAAGCTGTGCCAATTCATGGCGAACCTTCAAAATCTCAAGCACATTTTGTGTGTTATCATACTGCCCTTCACTTGCGATTTTATCCGATGTGCGCATCACCTCCTCGCGCAAAGAACGATCATGCGCATACTCAAAAACAGCTCTTGGCGGCGGCATCATCTTAATCACGTAAGCATCATTCGCGACATCCCGATCATTTTTTGCATTCTGTGCATAGCTCGCAATAACATCCTTGGGAATACCATCAAGGCGTGCCTTATCCGCAGCCGGAATAATAATTTTTAATTCGGCGGCATGATTGGTTAGGTTATTGCTATAGGACGTCGTTAACTCGGAAAGCCGTGTATTAAGCGCCTTAAAATGCTTCTGATCATCAGCGGAAAGGGCAATCCCGTTATTTTTGAAACTATTATAAGTCTTCTCTAAAAGAGTCTGTTCTTCTTCGGACAAAGACGCATGATCAATATTATTATAAACGGCCTCAACTTTTTTAAACAACGCCTCATTCAAAAAGATATCATCACCAAATGCAATCAATTTAGGTAAAACAGATTTTTCAACGGCTTGAGCCTCCGACGTATTCATTGAAGATGTTATCTCGGAAAAAGGTGCATAAACACGATCAAGCTCCTGATCGGCAAAAGAAAGGGCCGCAACCGTATTTTCAAAAGTCGGCTCATCTGGATTATCAATAATGGCCTGAATATTTTTCTGGGCAATCCCCAATGCTAAATCAACAGCCGGTTCGACATCCGCAGGCTTAAAAAGTCCCATTGGCGGTGCATTAAACTTTTGCTGTGGTGGGTTTACAAGCGGGTTTCTCATTAGATCCAAAACAGTGGACACGGTTGTTGCAGCCATTTCAATTTTCCTTCAAAATACGTAATATTATTTTACAGATACGGCAGGTTATAGGCTTCCATAACATATTTGTCAATTCCTATTCATGATATCCTTGCTCTTCCCCCCAACATCACCCACAATATAAACATGAAATTTGTGTATTTTGGCTATGATATGATGCTCGGCGCTGTGACGCGCCTATTGGAAGATGGGCATGAGCTGATCGGCGTATTTTCATTTGCCACTGATAATATCTTTAATTTTAATGGTGAAACCCTCACCCTTGCCGATACACTGGGAATTCCTGCACAAATCACCCCTGCCACGCCCGAGGATATCCAAAAATATATTGATTTGTGCGTAGAGCTCTTTTTATCCATCGGCTATCCGTACAAAATCCCATCCATTGATGAGAACAAAGCCAAAGCCGTCAATATCCACCCATCCCTTCTACCCAAAGGCCGTGGCATCAT
>JBFHFW010000024.1:0-10025 GCA_041583395.1 Alphaproteobacteria bacterium | reverse complement strand
TGCATACTATGGTGTGTTAAAAGCAGGCGGTACGGTCGTCAATTTCAACCCACTTTATGCCGAGCACGAGCTTGTCCATCAAATCGAAGATAGCCAAACGACACTGATGGTCACGCTGGATCTGGAGATGATGTATGCCAAAATGCAAAAGATGATTGTCGGCACCTGTTTGAAAAAACTGATTATTTGCCCGTTCGTTGATTTATTATCTTTTCCAAAAAATAAACTTTTCCCGCTTTTAAAGCGCAAGGAGCTGGCTAACATTCCTCCAAACTCTGACCGTGTGATCTGGTTTGATGCATTAATTGATAATGATGGACAGCCTGCACCTGTCGAAATTAACCCGCTCGAAGATATTGCCGTTTTGCAATATACCGGTGGCACAACGGGCGTTCCCAAGGGAGCAATGCTGACTCACCACAATGTTTATGCGAATGTGCTGCAAACAATTGCGTGGCTGGGCGATGTCGAAGGTGGCACCAAAAAAATGGTCGGGGTTTTACCCTTTTTCCATGTATTCGCGATGACGGTTGTGATGAATCTTTCCGTTGTACTGGGGATGGAAATTATTGCGCTACCACGTTTTGATCTGAAACAAACCCTGAAGCTCATCCATAAAAAAAAGCCGCATTTCTTTCCGGCTGTACCTGCGATTTACAGTGCTATTAACAACTATAAGCAGATTAATAAATATGATCTCTCATCGCTGGAGCATTGCGTGTCGGGCGGGGCGCCTTTGCCTGTGGAGGTAAAGAAAAACTTTGAGGCTATGACAGGCTGCACACTTGTCGAGGGCTATGGCCTAAGTGAAAGCTCGCCCGTTGCGACCGTGAACCCGATGAGCGGAGAAAAACGCGACGGATCGATTGGCAAGCCTTTGCCGCGCACCATTATCGAGATCATTGATAAAGACGATAAAACAACCCCTGTACCCATCGGTAAGCGCGGGGAACTATGTATTCGTGGCCCACAAGTCATGAAGGGCTATTACGGGCGCGAAGATGCGACAAAGGACACACTGCGCCCAACGGCTGATGGCGATATGCGTCTACATACGGGCGATGTTGCCATCATGGATGAAGAAGGCTGGATCACAATCGTTGATCGCCTCAAAGATATGATCATCACCAACGGCTATAATGTCTATCCACGCAATGTCGAGGAGGCTATCTACCAGCATCCGGCGATTGAAGAATGCATTGTTGCCGGTCTACCGGATAAACAACGCGGCGAAGTGGTCAAAGCATGGATCAAGCTCAAAGAGGGGCGTGAACTTAACGGGCAGGAGCTCAAACAGTTTTTGGCCGATAAGCTTTCTAAAATTGAAATCCCCAAACGCATTGAGTTCCGCGATAAACCTTTGCCCAAGACCATGATCGGCAAGCTGAGCCGCAAAGATATCGTAGAAGAAGAGTTAGGGCGTAAAAAGACCTAACTCCTACCCTCGCAAGCTACCACCTGTTTTGGATGTCACCAGATCAATCACCTTTTGCATCAGCGCATCAATATCATGATCGGTCAGCGTTGTTTCTTGTGGCTGGATAGCCACACTCAGTGCAACTGATTTCTTGCCCTCTGGCACACCTTGCCCCTGATAGATATCAAAGACATATGCATCGCTGATTAGCACTTTATCCGCGGCTTTTGCAGCGTTAATCAGAGCACTGGCCTCGACCACATCATCAACAAGGAAGGCAAAGTCCTTTTCAATTGGCTGCAATGCTGCAAGTTTGAGATAAGGTTTCTCCGTGCCTTTTGAACGCGCTTCCGGCACATTGCCGAGGAAAATCTCGAAGCCCACAGTAGGCGCTTTAACATCCATTTCTTCTAAAATGGCTGGATGCAGCTCACCGAAATAAGCCAATACATTTTTACCCAAACGCACTGTGCCCGAACGCCCGGGATGGTAGTAATCCGGTGCATCGCGGGTAATTTGTGCGTTAGCAGCAGGTGCGCCAATAGCTTCTAATGCTGCAAATGCATCGGCTTTGGCATCATAAACATCAACGCCGCGCGCAGCATTGTCATCAGCCCAATGGCGATCCGCATGGTGACCGGAGCGAATACCGGCTGCAACAATATCCTGATCCTCCGGCTTTGTACCAGCGAACACAGGGCCCACTTCGCACAGCGCAACATCGCCATAACCCCGCGCCGCATTATTTTGCGCGGCGTCAATCAGGTTGGGCAAGATAGAGGGGCGCATCACATCAATTTCGCTGGAAATGGCATTCACAACCGTTAAAGCCTCACGCGCAGCATTATCATTCAATCCGAAGCGTTTCGCATTGTCTTGGCTCAGGAATGACCATGTCACACATTCGCTCATCCCACGTGCGCCCAGCGCTATGCGTGCCTGACGGGAACGGGATAACATGGGTGTTTCGGCAGGTGCGGCAACAGAACTCTCCGCACGCACAGATATTTCGGGGATAGCGTCAAAGCCGACAATACGTGCGACTTCTTCTGTGAGATCTGCACGGCCGAAGACATCGCCGCGCCATGAAGGTGGTGTAACCTTTGCACCCTCGACCACAAAGCCAAGGCTTTCAAGAATAGTGACTTGTTTATCTGCCTCCACATCAATACCGATCAGTTGCTTGGTATAAGCCGGATCAAAATCAATGACGCGCTTCCACTCGGGCATGGCACCGGCCTGCACAACATGGGAAATCTCGGTTTGATCAGTGCCGCAAAATTCAAGGATCAAACGTGTGGCTAATTCCATGCCTGCAAACGTAAATTCGGGATCAACACCGCGCTCGAAACGGTATCTGGCATCGCTCTCGACACCGTGATCACGACCTGCGCGGGCAATGCGCTCGGGCTTGAAATAGGCTGCTTCAACAAAAACATGGCTCGCATCCTCTTCGCAGCCCGTCGAAACACCGCCAACAATCCCGCCAAGGCCAATCACACCGCTATCATCATTAATGCTCACTGCACCTTCGACCAGCTCATAGCTTTTATCATTCAGCGCATCGAGTTTTTCACCGCCTTTGGCTGCACCAACGCGAATATTACCTTTCAACTTATCCGCATCATAGACATGGAGCGGACGGCATTGGTCGAGTGTCATGAAGTTCGTAATATCAACAAGTGCCGAGATCGGCTTTTGTCCGACAGCCTTGAGTAAATCCTGAAACCACTTGGGCGATGCGCCGTTTTTGATGTTGCGGATCTCGCGCCCTAAAAAGAGCGAGCAGCCTTCCGTGTCATCAATGCTCACGCCAATCGCGCTATCAAACGTGCATGCAACGGGACTTTCATCTTGTTCGATCAGCGTACCGATACCTGCGGCGGCCAAATCGCGGGCAATGCCGCGAACACCCGCACAATCCGCACGGTTCGGGGTCAGCGCAATATCGATGATCGGATCATCCAGCCCGAAAACTTCTGCCATCGGCGTTCCGATTTCGTAAGAAGAGAGCACTTCGATAATACCTTCATGCTCATTGGAAAGACCCATTTCACGCTCTGACACCATCATGCCATTACTTTCGACACCGCGGATTTTGGTTTTCTTGAGCGTCACATCCAACGCGGGGATATATGTACCCTCGGGCGCAAAAATGCCCTTCATACCCGCACGTGCATTGGGCGCACCGCAAACGACTTGCAGGCCATCGTGATCGGCAGTTTTAACCGTTAGGATCTGTAATTTATCGGCATCAGGATGGGGAGCCGCCGCCAGCACCTCAGCAACTTTAAAGGGTGCAAATTCCTTGGCACGATCTTCCAGCTCTTCGAGCTCTAATCCGATATCGGTCAGAACCTCGCAGATGGTTTCCAGTGATGCATCCGTATCCAAATGTCTTTTGAGCCAGCCCAGTGTAAATTTCATGTCTTTATCCTAATCAAAATTCAGCTTCATTAGTAACGCGAACGCTTTGACTTTTCCAGTATTTTTCGTGTAGCTTAATCGCATGACAGATCAATTACCCCCATGCCCAGAATGCGCGGCCGAATATACTTATGAAGTCGGCGAGATTTATAATTGCCCCAATTGCGGACATGAATGGTCACAGGCCGATATCGAGGCCAATGCCGTGCGCGATGCGGTGGGCAATATCTTGCAAGACGGCGATACGGTGACCGTGGCCAAGGACCTCAAGATCAAAGGCACGAACAATGTCGTTAAGGTCGGCACCAAGGTCAAAAATATCCGCCTCGTCGCCGGAGATCACGATATTGATTGCAAAGTTCCAGGGATAGGGCCAATGGGGCTGAAATCCTGCTTTGTAAAAAAGGTGATGGATTAGCTTTTCTTATTTTGCTTGCAATGACGACAAAAAATTAGGCCATCAACACATGCAGGGTGAAGTTCAGCTTTACACCGATTTTCTCGTAAAGTTTTTGTGCGGCTGCGTTATCAGCCTCGGCTAACCAATACATACGCCGCCATTGCTGCTCAGCTTTATGCTTTTTGGTCAAAGTTGTCACAAGCTTGCGCGCGATCCCTTTTTGCCGATGCGCCGGATCAACATAAACATCTTGCATATAGCACACTGGCTTCACGGCACCTGTGACATGATGAACGACATATTGCACCATCCCTACAAGCTCACCTTTATTATCTTCCGCAACAAAAGCATAAATACCAAAATCCGGATCCATCAAGCGGCTCCACAATGTTGCCGTGACCTCTTCATCACGCACGCCATTATTATTGCCATCCCATAGCGGTAGCCATGCGGGGAAATCATTCATGGCAATGGGGCGGATTTTAATGTTCATCGGGACTAACGCGTTGCGCTATTGGGGCGCTCCAGCGGGTTAAAGCCGTAATGCTTCAGCCAGCGGATATCACTATCAAAAAAGGTACGCAGGTCGGGAATACCGTATTTCAGCATCGTTGCACGTTCCAGCCCCATACCAAAGGCAAAGCCCTGATATTCCTCCGGATCAATACCGCAATTGCGCAAAACATTCGGATGCACCATGCCGGAGCCCAAAATCTCCATCCATTTTTGATCTGTAGGATCCTTGGCTTTGCCCAGTTTAATACCATCACCATGCTTGTAATAACCGATATCGACCTCCGCACCCGGTTCAACGAACGGGAAGAAAGACGGGCGGAAGCGCACCGGCAGATCATCAATTTTAAAGAAGGCACGGACAAAATCACTGAGGCAGCCTTTCAGGTGCGCCATTGTCACGTCCTTATCGATATAGAGGCACTCCATTTGATGGAACATTGGCGTATGGGTCATATCCCAATCTGAGCGATAAGTGCGCCCAAAACAGATCGTTTTAATCGGCGGGGTCGGGTTAGCCTGCATATGACGGATCTGCACCGATGAAGTATGCGTACGCAAAAGCTTTTTGGCGCGCTCAGGATCGCTTTCATTCGGATCAACGGGCAGGAAGAATGTATCTTGCATCTCACGCGCGGGGTGACCGGGCGGGAAGTTCAGCGCTGTAAAATTATGCCAGTCATCTTCGATATCGGGGCCTTCAGCAACAGAAAAGCCCATGCTGCCGAAAATCGTCACAAGTTCATCCATGGTCTGGGAAATCGGATGGATACGCCCTTGCTGCTCGGGACGCGTGGAGAGCGTGATATCCAGAGTTTCATTGGCAAGGCGCTGATCAAGTTCCTGCTTCTTGAGTGCGGCCTCTTGCGTGTCAATTAACGCGGCAATCTCGTTTTTAAGCGCATTGAGCGCAGGGCCCATAACTTGGCGTTCCTCGGCGCTCATCCCGCCTAAGGTTTTCATCAGCGCCGTCACACGTCCCTTCTTGCCAAGTGCGGTGACGCGCACATCATTGAGCGCCTTGAGATCACCCGCGGCTTCAATCTGGGAAGAAATTTCAGTCTTTAATGTATTTATATCGCTCATAACAGAGCGTTTTTAGCAGTTCAAACACATTAGGCCAAGTGGTTTTTCAAGCTATAGACCAAAAGCAGTCCTGACGCTTTCTTGGTGCGCCTGCATTTCTTTTATGGCAGCTACTGGATTGGGCTCTTGCGCTATTTTTTTCAATGTTTCTTGCGAAATATCAAACTTACGGGAAATCTCACTGGAGAGCGATGTTTTCATTAAATTTGATAATATTTTGGGCGCAATTTCAATAACTTCAAGAGATAATTTTTTATAAATTTCATATCGTGCCTCAAAGGGTTCAGACTCTCTGGAAAGATTTATAAACGTATCCGGGAATGCACAAAGCGCTTTAAGTGTTAAATATCGTGCAACAAATTCCTTTATAGACGTTGACTGGCATATTGCAACATCAAGGATTTTTGCCAGTTTTTTTGTGAGATCAGAATATTCCTCTACGCTCAATAGCGGCTTGAGATCGGGTGCCGATTGACCAAAAGCTTTGGCCAAAAATCCTAACTTACTTGGTTCTGGGGAAACGTCGCCTTGCTCGAATAGAAAAAAAGCTTTTTCTAAAATCTGCATTTGATCTGCAAGCTTGAAAGAAGGAAAAGCTCTAATATCCTCATCCGTTAATTTTGATAAATCCATGTGCTTGAACCTTACTGTCATTACGAAAACAGAAGGAAATTAATAAGCTGCCAGCTTTCTGTCAATATTTTTTACTGAAAATATATTGAGATTCTTGAAGATGATTAATCAGGTAATCCGGTTGTGCGGCACGTAAACGCTGACGGCTGATGCTGCCATCCATGATGCCGATCGATGTTAGCCCTAAAGCTTTGGCGAGTGCTGGTTCTTCGGTACTATCACCGATGATGATGGTGTTTTCGGGCGCATGACCGTGATTCGCCATATACTCTTCTAAACGCTCATGCTTAGAGGTCGTGTGAAGGATTGTCGTGCCATCACAATGGTGCGCAGAGATATGATCAAAGAAATGCGCAATCTTGAGGCGCTCAAGATGCGCCCTGATGGTTTCGGTGCGTGAATTGCTCAGGATAATTGAGGTAGCGCCCTGCCCCTTCAGCCACTGCAAGAGATCTCTGGCACCGCGCCGTGTGCGGGTATAGCGCGCATGATGTGCATAGGATTTTTGGAAGACCTTATTGCTTTCATCCTGATTGGCGAGGATATCATCAACACACATCCCCAGCGCTTTATAAAAATGGATAATCGGAAAGTTAAAATGTTCGCGTAGCTCGGCCAAGGTAATGGGGTGATGCTTATGAAAGGCCAAACAGTCATTCGTTGCTTTTAATGAAGCCATCGTGTCGGACAATAATGTGCCGTTCCAATCAAAGACAACGAGCTTATCTTTCATGGGCGGGTCACATAGAGTTTGGGCTTGGATGTTTTGGCTTGCACTTCATCGGAGGAAGAGGCTGGTGTGAGTGACGACGGCGCAAGCGGTGCCTGATTGGTTGTATTAATGGCGATCAGGTGATCAACAATCGTTTTTATGCGTTGGTGATGGATCTCGACATCGCGTCCGGAGGTCACGGTTTTTAGAACCTGCACCATTAAAACACGGTCTTTCACGCTAATTGCTGCTGTCGAAAATAAATAGGTCACCTCACCCATGCGTTGCTGCTTGGTCGTCCCCAACCAATAGGGATCATTGGCAAAAACAATCGCACCGGCAGCTTGCATCTGCTGTACGAGCTCTTTTTTCAGCAGCGGGAATTGCTGGAATGTCACGGCGGGATTGCCTTTGGGGACGGCTACAATCACAAGTTCTTCAGGCAAGTTATTGGCCGCAGTGCCCAAACTATCAATGGCCTCGGGCGATAAATAGGCACCGAGCATCTCGTTCGGGCGGGCAATTTGGGCAAAGCGCGTGCGCTCCACCGGGCTAACGAGATGGGTAATTTCCTGTAGCTTAAAGGCCGGCGGCATCGTGATATCAATAGACAGCCCGCTTTGTGCATAAGCAGGTGTTACAAATAGCAGCGTCATAAAGAGCAAAATCCGGATCATGTGTCATTATAACACAATCAATGATTTGAATCTTGACTTATATCCATGATTTTTCTTGCCGATGCTTAATTATTAAAGCATATAAACGCTAAATTTAATTTGACATATTGAATATTGTGTTTATACTGCCCCGGCATTTATCAAATACACAGAAATATTTTATTTATATGGTAGCACCTAATACCGAAGACTTTAATCTTCAGCAGCACTTCCTGACCAAATTTAAATGGGCTGAGACGGTATCTCATCATCAGGCGACCCTAGATGAGGCCGAAAGGCTAACACCACTATTTGAAGCATGGGAAGAACATACCAATATATATTTAGATCAACAAAAAAAGCGCTATCCAGCCTGGAGCCACCGCGCCCTAAAATTCTTACAAGCATCATGCACACAGCCAGTATCTGCACACAATTTAAAACTGGCCTTTATTGGCATCGCAAATTATAGCCAAAATATTATGATTTCCGGTGCGACTATTGCCAATTTACCGGATGTTTTTCAGAAAATAGATACTTGGAATGAAAAATCTACACACAAAACAAAGCGCTCAACGTATCTCCCTCCAAAAAATAAAATACTCCCTCTTTATGGCGGGTGGTGCTTTATGCAGACCTATAGAGATCAAGATTCAACGCGTATTGTGCTTCCTATGCTTGGGCTACAGCCGAAATATAAAGTTAATGAGGCTTTGGACGGACAACAATCAATTATTACTTCCATGGAAAATATCGAACGCTACGTTAACCATGACTGGCTACATCAAATCAGAAGTTCGTCGATTAATAACAATGCTTTTTTTACCCCTTCTTTTCCATACAGATTTGAAAGGAAAATAGGGGGAATATTTAGAAAAAAACCAAAATGCGTAGGCATCACAGGTGAAGATAACCTCTATGAATCTTTTTTCCTAAAAACACAAGCTGATCTCTTAAAAACAGAATCGGCCAAAGGATTGTGGGCAGGGCTCAACAGTGAAACCCAACTCCTTTGCCAAAGCCTTAAAGAGCGCTTTGATCGTATTGACCAGACCAAACCTGATGGAATAGAACATTTCAAAGCCCTGCATTATCTGGCCAGAACAACCGCGCGTATACTACAACGTGTGGAACCAGTTCACTCACCCTTGATACAAGATTTTTTAAAACATGCGATTGGTGCAATGCCTCCACAGACTGCCGAAGCCAAAGATACCTATAAGAAAACATGGCGCACGCCCCAAGATGCACCAAATAGTGTTGATGGCGCTACACAAGGCCTCATCAAACAGGCTTCCAAAACAAATTTACTCACTGCCATTCACGAAGATGGAAAATTTGCAGCTGCAACACACCGAAATGCCGCATATCTTGCCCAAGCAATGAAATATGCCCCAAAAATGAAATGATGAACCCTTAATCAAAATGCATAAAAGAGCAGCCTTACATGAAGGCTGCTCTTAAAATCTTCTATATTTAAAAAACCTAAGCGGCTTTTACTTCTTTTGCCAAAGCGTCTTGAGCCTGTTTTGCCAAAGCAGCAAAACCAGCTTCGTCTTGGTAGGCAATTTCAGCCAGAACCTTACGGTCAAGCTCGATCCCTGCCAATTTCAGGCCGTGCATGATTGTTGAGTATTTCAAGTCATGCACACGTGCTGCCGCATTGATACGCTGGATCCACAAACTGCGGAAATTACGTTTTTTCGCGCGGCGGTCACGGTAAGCGTATTGACCCGCCTTTTCAACAGCCTGGACTGCGGTGCGGAAACAATTTTTCCGGCGGCCGTAGTAACCTTTGGCTGCTTTGATAACTTTTCTATGACGAGCATGGGCGCGTGGGCCACCTTTTGTTTTAGCCATTATTTCGCTCCTTCACTTGTCTTTGAAACGGATTTTTTCTTGCGGCTGTATGGCAAGAAACTACGCAAGATAAGACGTGCATCGGCATCAACTAATACGCCCATTTTCTTGGCTTTACGTTTCATAGATTTTGGTTTGTTAATTTGCATGTGGCTTGTGAAAGCTGATTTAGATCTCACCTTACCACTCTTAGATACTTTGAATCGCTTCTTAGCACCTGATTTGGTTTTCATCTTTGGCATTTCATTTCTCCTTATTTTTCAATGACCGAGGCAGCCAAAATTTTGCCAGATCATTTGTGGATGGTGGTTTATACACAAG
>JBFHFW010000023.1:0-10110 GCA_041583395.1 Alphaproteobacteria bacterium | reverse complement strand
TGTGGTTAAGTTGCAACGCGATGAGGCGGTGCCTGCAAAAATCCGTGTGGGTCTTGTTGGATATCTGGATACGTTGCCGGGCTACGATGCCAATGCCTATGATGATCAGGGGCAGATCAAGCCGCCCGATGGCGGTGGCCCCCCGCCCGATACAACCACAGCCAACCAGCAGCATGGCTATCTGGCGATGCAGTTTACGCGCTCACTCCAATCACTTGGCGATGATTACGGTTATATCTTTGATACGCAGGCCGCCGATGTGGACATGGTGGATGTGGTTCTCAACCGCCGTATTCTTATCGTGCTTATTCCCGCACTTGAGAAGTCCGGTGACGAGATTGCCAACCTTGGTAAAATCGTGGCTGCCACGATGAAAGGGATGATGGGTGGTGCGCTGGGTTCGCAGGTTGAAGGTACATCAGAGACGGTGATCGAGAACAAGCCAACGCATTCCGCAACGCCCTTTATGACTGTGTTTGACGAGGTTGGTTATTATACGGCCGAAGGTATGGCTGTGATGGCGGCGCAGGCGCGTTCTCTTGGTTTTTGCCTTGTGTTCTCCGGTCAGGATTTGCCTGCGATGAAAAAGCGTGTGCGCGAGGAAGCTAATTCGATTACCGCGAACTGTAACATCAAGATTTTTGGTAAGCTTGAAGATCCGACCGAAACAAAAGAATTTTTTGAAAAAACGGTTGGTCAGGCGATCGTTACCGAGGTGTCGAGCTATCAAACTTCGGCGGGCTCGGTTAGCTCTTATACCGATACTTATCAGGCGGGCGTGAAGGAACGCGGACGGGCATCTTATGATGAATTACGCTCCTTCGTTGAAGGACAAGCAATTATCACCTTTGGTGATACAGTGATTAGCGCCAGAATGTTTTATTCTAATCCCGGTCATGCCAAGGCTATGCGGGTGACGCGCTTTATGGCGCTGCCGCCGCCGACGGATGAAGATATTAAATATGCCGGTACGATTGCCAAATTGCGTGATTTGATGGTGAATAAATCATGGACAGCAGGGCGTGCAGATGTAGCGGTGGCAACGCCGCCAGAGATCGAGGCTTTGGTTGAAGGATTTAAGATCGGTGAGAAGAGTGATGATATCGTGCAAGCTGGTATGACGGCTGTGGTGCAGGTTCACGCAATTGATCATCCGGTTGAGATTAAGGCCAAGGCGGCATCCAAGCCGGAAGTTGAGGCCACTCAGCCATCGCCTGACGTTGCGCCTGAGGAGTTAGCTGTCTCTGAAAATCTGGATACGCCAGCCTATAAAACACCGGAAAAAGAAACAACATCGTGGAACGATATCATTGCGCAAGCCACGGATGGTGATATTACCAAGCCAGAACTTGTGCCGATGGAAACACAAACGCAAGACCCTCCGCTTGCCGCGGCAACATCCCTATCCGGTGCGACAGAAAATGCAACGCCTATTGATCCGCCGATGGTGCCAGATATTGCGCTGCCGGAGGATATCCAAAAAATTATTGATGAAGCCGGAGTGGAGGCACATCAAAAGCTGTTTAAAGATACGGAGGGCGGCGATGCGCAAGCTTCTTAGTTGTCAAAACGCCCGTACTGCTGAGCGTGGTAACGCTTTTCTTTTTATTTTGGTGGGGGTCGCGCTTTTCGCGGCGTTGTCTTATACGGTTGCGCGCGGTTTTCAAAGCGGCACCACCCATACAATTAGTGAGCGCCAGATCACTTTGATTGCCTCGGATCTCATGCAATATGCCCAAAAGGTCGAGCGTGCCGTTAACCGTGTGCGTCACCATGATCATTCCGAGGTTGATATCAGTTTTGCCGATTATAGCGCGAGCTATAATAACGCGAATTGCGCTGTTGATACCTGCCGGGTTTTTTATCCGGGCGGTGGTGATATCAGTGTGAGCACCCTGCCCGAGGGTGCGACTTGGGTTGATGCCGGATGGGGATTTCACAACGGGCACGAGATTGAGGGTGTGGGCAGTACATGCGGGGATGAGACGTGCACAGAACTGACGATGACGGTACATTTTACCAGTGAGGCATTGTGTGAGCATATTAATGAGGAGCTTGGTGTTGGGCTGGTTAGTGGCTCTGTCCCCAGTGTGAGTGATATCACCTCAAGCTTGCATACCGGTACATTTGCCTATGTGAATACGGTAGGTGATATTCCGGCTTCCGCTACGATTGAGGGTAAAACAAGTGCTTGCGTGGCTGAAACAGATGGGTGTGACGGCGCAGTGGGTAGTAGCTGTTATACATTTTATCATGTCTTGCTGGCGCGGTAGCTTTTTAAGCCAGCGCATACCAAACGCCGCGTCCCGCGCCGTGACGGTGGATTAATCCGGCTTCTAGTAATTCATGTAAGCGTAATTTAATGGTCGAGCGCCTGCCGTTGGTGGCCTTGATGGCCTCTTTCATGGTCATGCGTCCGGATTGGCGGATATGCTCCAAAAGGGCGATAGAAAGTGCAGGGAGATTTTGCACACTTGCCATTGTGTCTTGGCTGTAGAGGCGGGTGAGGAGCGTATTTTTTTGTGCTTGTAGCAAGCCCATAAAGCATGTGAGCCATTCGCTCCAGTCCGGTTTTCCGGTTTCAAGCGAGCGTTGATTATGCCGCAAAGAGGCAAGGATTTCTTCTGCTTTATCATTCATAATCGGGTCTAAAAGTGCATAAGGTGCGTAGCTGTAACCCGATTTCATCAGCAAAATCATTGTTATGAAGCGCATAAGGCGCGTATTTCGTCCCGCAAAAGGCGAGATTTGCAAAAATATGCCTGAAAATACACCAATAATGATTAAAGGATGTATTTTTTGCTCGTTTAGCGTCTGATTAACCCATAAAAGTAGCTTTTCCAGCAATGGTTTGACGTCTTCAGGGGCTGCTGTGTCTAGATGTCCAATCGGAGTGCCATTTTTCAGGAAGGGCAATGTAGCGGATTCGGCCTTGAGATCACCCGCATTGCCTTTCCAGTTTGAAAGCAAAGCGTGGAGGTGACAGATCATTTGGATGGTGAGCGGTTTATCTTTGAGTGCCGCAACAATTTGATGAAATTCTTCATTATGCTGTGCAACGTCACCGATGAGTTTTAGGCCAGTGGTATGATCATCCAAGCCGCGCCATAGCCCTTTGAATTCATCAATATCGGCAATTTGTAGTACCAAAGCGTGCGGTACAGCCATTTTTTCGACGCCAATCATGCTATGACCTCCTTTAATTGTGGCCAATTATAGCTAGAAAAGCGGGATCTTCAAGTGTTAAGAGGGGTACTACATCCGCTCGGGGATTTGGATGCCCAGCAGATCCAGTATGGTTTCCAACTGTCTGGCGGTCATTTCACAAAGCTTTAAACGTGAGCCACGCAAAACCGCATCTTCTTCTGATAAAATATGGCAGTTACCGTAGAAGCTGCTGAAGGTTTGTGCCAATTTATACGCATAATCACACAGCACATGCGGCGTGTAGTTTTTAAGCGCCAGTGCAAAGTGATCAGGGAATTCTGCCAGCAGTAAACCGAGTGGTCGGTCTTCATCGCGTAAATCCAGTGTTTCAGAAGGCATGAGGCCTTTGTCAGCGGCTTTGCGTAACAGTGATTTTATTCTTACAGCCTGATAAAGGAGGTAGGGGCCGGTTTTGCCTTCAAATGCGGTGAGGCGATCAAGATCAAAGACATAGTCAGCCACGCGGTTATTTTGCAGATCGGCGAACTTAATGGCGGCAATTGCCACTTTATGAGCGATCTCGGCACGCTCGGAGGGCTCTATGTCGGTAGCCAGATGGGCTTCATCAAGGCGCGCATTGGCTTTTTCAATCCCCATGGCAATCAGATCTTCCAGCTTCATGACCCCACCGGCGCGAGTTTTAAAGGGCTTGCCATCTGTGCCGTTCATCGTGCCAAAGCCGGCATGGGTCAAATCGACTTGATCTTCGGGCGCAATATTAGAGAGGCGTGCGGCGCGGAAGACTTGCTCGAAATGCAGGGATTGGCGCTGGTCGACGATATACAGGATTTTTGCCGGATGGTGGAGCTGCATACGCTCGACAATCGTTGCCAGATCGGTTGTGCCATACATCACCGCGCCATCGCGCTTATACAGGATGAGTGGCGGATACTCTTTGCTGTCGCTTTCTTGGGCAACAGGTACAACGACCGCGCCATCATTTTCAACCGCCAGACCTTTATTTTTTAGATCTTCAACCATCGGGGCGATGAAATCATGAACGGAGGCTTCACCCTTCCAGAGATCAAAATGTACGTTCAGTGCGTCAAAGTTGACTTTCATGCCGGTAATCGAGACATCAACAAAATGCTGCCAAAGGGCGCGGTAGCCGCGGCGGCCTTCTTGTAAATCACGCGTGGCCGCACGTGCCAGATCGGCGCGCGCCTCATCCTCTTTGCAAGCTGCGGAAGCCTTGGGGTAGAGCTCTGCCAGATCATCCATGGAGACCGGGGATTGTGTCGGGTAATCGCCTGTGAAATCTTTATCAAAATATGGCCATTGCGGATGATCGAGCGCAAGCTGTGATATAAGCTGCCCCATGGGTGTACCCCAATCGCCCATATGCACATCACCCAACGTTTCATACCCTGCAAACCCACAAATACGGCGTACGCTATCCCCGATAATCGAGGAACGTAAATGTCCGACATGCATCGCCTTGGCAATATTAGGGCCGCCATAATCCAGCACGATGGTTTGCCCTGCGCCTGCCGGATCAACACCTAGCGTTTTAGAGCGGCTAAAATCAGCTAAATAGCTGTTTATGAATCTGTCTTTGAGATCGATGTTAATGAAGCCGGGGCCAGCGATTTCAACTTTTTCAAGCGCTTCATGTCCCTCAAGGCGCTTACAAACAGCTTCAGCCACCTGCCGCGGGGCGCATTTAGCAATTTTAGCCGCAGCCATCGCACCATTGCACTGGAACTGCGCCAGATCGGGGCGGTCGGACACACGTACAGCGCCCAAATCCACAGGCAGATTTTCGGCTTCAAAAGCCGCACCGACAATATCCGATAATTTTTGAGCCAATGACGTCATAGCACTTTGATCCCTTAGTGTTTTATGGAGCTATGTTTAACGATCTTCATAAAGTCTGTCTAGTCCCCTGCAATGCCCTCCGGCATTGACGGCTTATTGGAAGCGACCTATAAATGAAGGATGTCCACAGCAAAGCTTCCCAAACTCTTAGGCGTTTTAACTCCGGTTTTTGAATTTAAAGACGGGGTAGAGTATATTCACAGCCGCATTAAAACCTTTAATGATCTCCAACATAAACGTATCTGGACGGAAGAAGAGATCAAGCGCAGGTTGAAGCAAATTCCACAAACCGGTAGTCTTATGACACTGGATTGTATCACTGACGGAAATATCGTGTGGGAGGGGCAAATTGATTTTACTCTCCAAAAAACCGAGGAGGATCAGGCGAAAAAAGCCGTGTTTCTTAAGGAATGCGGAAGCTATTTTTCCCGACATTTTCCGGCTGTTTTGGAAAAAGATGGCGAAATTATACATGGCCATCTGGAGCCCTTTATAGAAACAGGCATGGAAGGTGTTATGCTATCCATCAGTGATTATACTATTGCCGGGCGGGGCAGTTTGACACCGCTCTTTAATGACTCTGCTTCTTCCCAATATCTAAAAATTTACAACAACGTTACAAACGGCACATCGGCAGAGCCCCCCATACAACTCGGCGACGTTCATGACGTTGATGTTTATCAGAATATGAGGCTCGTTCAGGCACCCAAAAATATAGATCCAAAGGAATGGCTGCGCAGGTTATATAGCGCAAGACCCGTTATTATCCTGCCGGAACCTAAATAAACGGATCATAGCTCCATTGCAAAAGGGCTTGGCGCTGCTTCGGGCGGCAATCGAGATCATGCGGCGGGCAGTTGGCTTTGATTTGTCCGGCATGACGCCTGAAACCACGCCAACGCTTGATCTGGATTTTATCAATCTCGGGAATGCGGCGACCCAGATAATAACGGCAATACCACTGGAACCAGCCACGCGGATCGGGCTCAATAATCCAGCCTTTTTGCTGCCAGACCTGTAAAGGCTGTCGGCTTTTGATCTGAAAATAATTCAGCGCAGGGCTGGCTTTATCACCGGTCTTGGCATTTTCAAACCAATCAGCCGGAAACTCGTCATGGCAATCATTCATATATTTGCCCTCGAAAACACCCAGCTCCAGCATTTCTTTCGGGCTGAAATGCGGGGTAAAGTCGGGATCAAAATCTTCGCCCATAGGCGCCGTGAGCTTATAGGCGTAATCCTCTTGCATGCGGTCATCCACGTGAACCCAACTGCCGATTTCAAAGCTATTTTGTGTCATGCGCGCATGATAGCAGTTTGTATTGTGAAATCTTCATGCTAAAAAGCCGATATGGGGTTCTTTACACAAAAACTCGACCATTTACGCGCCCAAGGGCGTTATCGCTCTTTGCGCCTGCCGATGGGCATTGACCTGACATCCAATGATTATCTGGGCTTTGCCGCCGATGGATTGTTGCAGGATAAAGCGAAGGCTTTACTGGATAGCGGTGTAGCGGTCGGCGCGGGTGGGTCGCGTTTATTGCGCGGACATATGCAGGCGCATGCATCTTTGGAAGCCACAGCCGCACAATTTTTCGAACATGAAGCGGCGCTCTATTTTCCGACAGGGTTCCAAGCCAATTATGCACTCTTTACGACCCTATGCGGGCGGCATGACAGCGTAATTTATGATGAATATCTCCATGCCTCGGCACGTGATGGGATTGCCGCCTCGAATGCCAAATCGCTGCGGGTGACGCACAATGATCTGAATGCATTTGAAGAGGCTCTAAAGACTGCCCACGCAAACCGCCGCGCAGAGGGGCAGATTTGGGTGGCGGTGGAATCCGTTTACTCCATGGATGGAGATCAAGCGCCGCTTCAAGAACTCTATGGTCTGGTGCAGAGCTATGAAGCCACCCTTATCATCGATGAAGCCCATGCCACGGGTGTTTTGGGGCAAGACGGGCGCGGGCTGTCCTATGGTCTGGGTGAAGGTGTGATTGCGTTACATGCTTGCGGCAAGGCGCTTGGCGTTGCTGGCGGGCTGCTCTGCGCCTCGCGAGAGATTATTGATTACATGATCAACGCCGCGCGGCCTTTTATTTTCTCGACCGCGCCGATGCCGTTGCAAGCCGCACTCGTTGAAGAGAGCCTCAAGATCGTAGAAAGTGCGGAAGGCGAAAAACGCCGCCAAAAACTTTTTGCGAACGCCGCGCTCACACAAAAAGAACTGGGCGGGCATGGCGGCTATATCGTACCCATTATCCTTGGCGAGGATACGCGCGCGGTGGTGGTGGCCGAAGCATTACAGGCGCAAGGCTTTGATATTCGCGCCATTCGTCCCCCTACAGTCCCTGAGGGCACTGCGCGCTTAAGGCTTTCCCTCAGCGCGGCGTTGCAGGCGCAGGACTTGCACAATTTCCGCAAAGCCCTTAATGAAATATATCAGGGTGAGGAGGCCGCATAAGATCATGAGCGTACAAAACTATATCGTGACAGGCACAGATACCGATATCGGCAAAACGGTTTTTTCGGCGATGCTGATGCTCGCACTCGGTGAGGTTGTCGACAAGGTCTCTTACTGGAAGCCTATCCAATCGGGCATTGAGGGCGCAGTAGACACGCGCGTCGTGCAAAGGCTGACAAATTTGCCGGATGAGAATTTCGTGAAGGAAGCCTATGTCCTGACTGAGCCTCTATCTCCGCACCGCGCCGCGGAAATTGACGGCATAAAAATTGATATGGATGCCTTGAAGCTCCCGAAAACAGGAGGCTCCCTGATTATTGAGGGCGCAGGCGGCCTGATGGTGCCGATTACCCGTAAGCAGCTTTTTATCAATCAATTCAAACGCTGGAAAGTGCCGGTCATTTTATGCGCACGTACAGGGCTCGGGACGATTAACCATACGCTTCTTTCGCTCGAAGCCCTGTGGAGCCGTAAAATTCCTATTCTCGGTATTGCTTTTATCGGTGAGGAAAATACCGATAACATGAATGTGATTGCCGAGCTTTCGGGTGAAAAAGTCCTTGGGCATTTGCCAATGATCGAAGATCTGGACGCTGATAAACTTCTTAACATTTTCCATCAAAATTTTAATATTCGGGATTTCTTGCGTGACTAATACTATCTCCCCCATATGGCATCCGATGACGCAGCACGCGCTGATGAGTGCCGAGATCCATATTGACCGCGCGCAAGGTGCTTATCTGTACAAAAAAGACGGCACGGCGATTTTGGACGCGATTTCATCATGGTGGGTGATTACGCACGGGCATTGCCACCCCAAAATTGTCAGCGCCGTGCAGGAGCAAGCCGCCAAGCTGGAACAAGTTATATTCGCAGGTTTTACTCATGATCCGGCAGAAGAGCTCACCGAAAAGCTGATGAAGCTGACCAATCCGGCGCATGAATTTGTGTTTTATTCCGATAGTGGTTCCACGGCGATTGAAGTCGCGCTGAAAATGGCGATCGGTTATCACGAGCATACGGGAAAGCCGCGCCATAAAGTGATCGCGTTAGAGGGCGGTTATCACGGTGATACATTCGGCGCCATGTCGACCGGTGCGCGCGGCGTGTTTAACAAGCTCTATGAGCCTTTCTTGTTTGAAACGGTGCATATTCCCGTCCCGACACCTGATCAGGAAGAAACAGCCCTAAGCACGCTGGAAGATTTACTGGCGCGTGAAGGCGATAATATCGCAGCCTTTATTTTCGAGCCCTTGGTGCAAGGTGCCGCGGGTATGGTCATGTACTCCCCCGAAAGCCTGCAAAAAATGGCGGCGATGTGTCAGGCACACGGCGTATTACTGATCGCCGATGAGGTCATGACAGGCTTTGGTCGTACGGGCGCACTATTTGCCTGCGAAAAAGCGGGCATTACGCCCGACCTTGTGGCGCTTTCCAAAGGCATTACAGGCGGCTTTTTGCCGATGGGCGCAACGCTGTGTACGCGTGATATCTATATGGCGTTTTACAAGAAAGACCGGACAAAAACCTTCTTTCACTCAACCTCTTTTACTGGTAATGCGCTGGCTTGCGCGGCGGCGAAAGCCTCGCTGGAGATTTGGGAAAATGAAGATGTCATGGCGCGCATTGCCATGATTGATGAAACGCATAAAAAGGCCGTACAGCGTTTTGAAACCCGCGATGATATCAGCGCCGTACGTCATCAGGGCACGCTCTTTGCGCTTGACGTACAGGTTGATGGCACACAAGGCTATCTCTCGCAGCTCGGCCCCAAACTTTATGAGGCTGTACTCTCGCAAAATATCCTCCTGCGCCCGATCGGTAATACGATCTATGTTTTACCGCCCTATTGCATCACAGCAGATGAGCTGGAAAGCATCTATGCCTGTATTGAAAGCAGTATTGCGCGGGTGCTTTAACAAGCAATTACGCGATCCTTAAGGCGATTTTCATGCAGCATATACCCGCATTGATTGGGGTTTTCAAAGATTGCAGGATCGTAAGTGCGTTGCTGATCGAGCGTCTCTTCCAGTGTTTGGAAAAGCGTACGGTTGACCTTGCCATCTGTCCAGCCTGTGCGACAAATATGCAGCGCAGGGGTTATGGCTTTACGTAAAGCGCCAGTTGGATAAGCATCTTCCAACAGGTCGGCAAATTCTTTGGCAAAATCTGCCATTTGTCCGGTGCCAAAGGGAATATCCATGAAGTGATTATCGTGATGCTTGGCTGCTTCATAAGCGTTTTTAAGTGTTGTGCGGTTGCGTTCGTCCGCCGCGCTGATAAAGCCGTAGCGTTCTAATAAAGCATCCGTTTGCGCAGCAAAATTCTTGTCATGTGCAAGGCCTGCGGTGATCAATAAAGCCGTTTGGTGTTGATGGATGCCGACGCCGAACATGCGTGCCTCGAAACGGTGATTGGTGACGTTATTATTCTCATCACGCAGACCAGCAATTTTGACATCCGGCCATAACACGGATTGCGAGAGGAAATAATGCGTCATGTTATTAAGGCCTTGAGTTGCCAGCTTTTCAAAGCTCTGCCAATGACCGGCTGGAACGCGCACAAGATTGCCGTCTTGATCGTAATGCATATAAAGGCTGTTATTAAAGACATCG
>JBFHFW010000022.1:0-10173 GCA_041583395.1 Alphaproteobacteria bacterium | reverse complement strand
TGTTTTCTTGGCAACAGGCTTTTTGGTTGCTGTATCATTCGCTGGCTTAGGCGTTGCTTCGGCCTTTGCGCTGATTGTTGAACGTAAAGCTGTAACCTTGATGCTGTTCCCCAGATCAATGACAACTTCATCGGAACCTTCGGTGATTTTATCAATCTTGCCAATAAGGCCACCACCTGTTGTCACTTTATCACCTTTTTTCAAGGCGCCCAGCATCTCTGCATGTTCCTTAAAGCGCTTTTGCTGTGGGCGGATAAGCAGGATGTAAAACATCACAACCAATACTAAAACAAGCCCCATATTCCACGCGAAGGCCTCACCAGCACTCGGTGCGCCTGCGATTTGAGCGGCGACATCGGCGCCTTGAGCATAAGCTTTTGAAATCAACATTAATGATTATTCCTCTTAAAAATTTGAACTGAGAGAACTATACCCCCACCCCTTTTAAAAACAAGAGTTCAGGCATGATTTATGCACATATGCATAAACAAAAAAGGCCTAAGAAAACTTAGACCTTCTAGAACAACATACTGTAAAAATAGATTTACTCTCCGATAACACCTGGCTTTAAAGCCATCAATATTGGTTCGGTAGAAAAGTCCTGAGTGATTATTTCAAGCTCATCGCCACCCTTAGAAATAACCCCCATCCCCTCAGAAGATACAATAGCAAATAAATTTTTCATAACGGTATTCCTCTTTTCTTAAAACTGCGCAATAATCAAACAAAGCGTAATTTAACTATAGTCGAATTTCAAGCTTAAACTATTTTATTATCCTTCTAAGTGTAATTTCGGATTAATAGCCTCAGTACCACGGCGGACTTCAAAGTGAAGTTGTGGGCTGTCGACTGATCCTGTGGAACCAACGGTACCGATTTGTTGTCCGCGCTTGATGATTTGTCCGCGCTTGATCAAGGTTTTATCCATATGGGCATAGGCCGTCATCCAGCGATTTTCATGACGGATCAGCACAAGATTGCCGGAGCCTTTTAGCTCGTTCCCTGCATAGACAACCACACCATTTTCTGCGGCTTTAACGGGAGAGCCTTTTGGTGCTGCGATATTAATTCCGTCATTATGCATCCCGCCTTTCTTGGGGCCATAAGATGAAATAACACGCCCTTCCACAGGTTGCATAAATTTACCGGATGAAGACGCACGTTTAGGCGTTTTCGCAGAAATTTTAGCACGCTGCACAGGTTTTTTATGCGGTGCTTGCACGCTGGCAGAACGCACAGCGGATGGTGATGACGGGCTTGGTTGATTGGCTGCTGTTAGTGAAGGCAATTTCAAGACATCGCCTTCGTGGATTGTATAAGGCGATTTCAGGCTATTGAGTTGTGCGATTTCAGATGTGCTGACACCGAATATACGCGAAACAGCATAAAGGCTATCCCCTGCGCGGACTTTATATTCCATGGGCGGTGGAAGTTTAAGGCGCTGCCCTGCGCTCAAAATATAGGGCGCATCCAAATGGTTGAAAACAGCAATATCGCGCATAACGATCTTATAGCGTTTGGAGATACTCCAAAGCGTATCACCCTCGATCACATTGTGAACACCTGCGCTGCCCTCCCCTGCTTTACCGCCATAATAGGTCACCGGTGCAGGACGCTGAGGACCAAAACATGAGCAGAGAATAAATAAGGCAAGAAGAGCAAAGCGATTCATAAGGGCAGAATACTACTCTTTTTCCACATCGGGCAAGAGCGGGACAAAGCGCACATCGAATAAGTCCCGCACGGCGTAGGCATCTTCGCTTTCTTTTGTATAGAGTTTGAGCACCTGAAACCCGCCGTCACCGACAGGGATAACCATCATGCCGCCGATTTTCAGCTGATCGAGTAAGGCTTGTGGCGGCTTGGATCGCGCAGCGGCGGTCACGATGATTTTATCGAATTTTGGCAGCTCACCATCCCCATTCTTATGTGGCCAGCCTTTCATTCCATCCGCGCAAATGGCTGTAACATTACGAATGCCCATTTGATCGAACATTTTTTGTGCAGCTTCATGAAGCGGGCGGTGGCGCTCGATCGTATAAACACGCCGTGCCAAGCGCGCGAGGATCGCAGTTTGATAACCACAACCCGTACCGATTTCCAGCACCTTATCCTGATCTGTTAATTTCAAGGCCTGTGTCATGCTGGCAACCACAAAGGGCTGTGAGATTGTTTGCCCGCGCCCGATCGGCAACGCCATATCTTCCCATGCCTGATCTTTAACCGCTGCGGGGACAAAAGCATCACGCGGAATGCGTTCCATCGCACCAAGTACCTGAATATCGGTAATTCCCTTATTCCGCAAATCCATGATCAAGCGAATGCGCCGGTTTGTATCTTGTGTGGAAAGAGGCGCTTTATGCATGGATTAACTCGCCTTTGTGATTTTTTCGATGCCACCCATATAAGGCTTCAGCACCTCGGGCACCCAGATACCACCATCGCTCGGGTCGTAATAATTTTCCATGACCGCAATCAGCGCCCGTCCAACCGCTACACCCGAACCATTAAGCGTATGAACAAAGCGTGTTTTCTTTTCGCCTTTGGGGCGACAACGTGCATTCATACGGCGTGCCTGGAAGTCACCGCAGTTCGAACAACTTGAAATCTCGCGATAGGTCTCCTGCCCCGGCAGCCACACTTCCAGATCATAAGTCTTCTTCGCGCCAAAGCCTGTATCACCGCTGCACAATGTCACGGTACGAAATGGGAGCTCCAGCTTTTTCAGGATGGTTTCAGCGCACTGCGTCATGCGCTCATGCTCGTTCCAGCTTTCTTCTGGCGTGGTGACGGACACCATTTCGACCTTATAGAATTGATGCTGGCGCAGCATACCGCGCGTATCTTTACCGGCGGAGCCTGCCTCGGAACGGAAACAGGCCGTAAACGCCGTATAGCGCTTGGGCAGTTCCTCTTCATTGATAATCGCATCTGCAACAATATTGGTCAAAGAGACCTCCGCTGTGGGGATCAACCAGTGATCTGTCCCTGCTGAACGAAATAGGTCTTCTGCAAATTTTGGCAACTGTCCCGTCCCGTAAAGCGCGTTATCGCGCACCAAAAGTGGCGGAGAAACTTCGGTATAGCCGTGTTCCATCGTATGGGTATCGAGCATAAACTGCGCCAAGGCACGCTCCATACGTGCAATACCGCTATTAAGCACAACAAAGCGGGAGCCGGACATTTTGGCCGCCACTTCAAAGTCGATCATGTCAAGCTCTTCACCAATGGCGACATGGTCAGGGCCACTTTGGGATTTAATTGTGCCGATCTTACGTACTTCGACGTTATCATCTTCATCCGCACCATCGGGCACAT
This sequence comes from Alphaproteobacteria bacterium, assembly GCA_041583395.1. Classification (GTDB taxonomy): domain Bacteria; phylum Pseudomonadota; class Alphaproteobacteria; order Micavibrionales; family Micavibrionaceae; genus UBA6929. The sequence continues at coordinate 6,855 of JBFHFW010000022.1, read as the reverse complement.
CATCGGCCATGATATTGGGCAAGGCCGCTAAATGCTGGTTCAGGCGATCTGCGACGCTACGCTCGGACTCTTCCAATTCAGCCATGCGTTCTTTCAGCTTTGACACCTCCGCCATCACAGCATCCGCATCACCGCCTTGGGCTTTGATCTGGCCAATGGATTTGGATTTTTCATTACGCTCGGCCTGAATATCCTGAAGCTCTGTCTGGATAGACCGGCGCTCTTCATCCATGTGTAAAATGTCCGTGGTCTGGGCGCTTAGCCCCCGTCTTGCCCAGCCTGCATCAAATTGCTCGGGGTTCTCTCGTATGGCGCGAATATCAAACATGCTTTAACCTTTTGGCGTTATATATTAATCTAGCAGTTAAGAATTACAGATTCATGCCGCCAACCACAAGGTGCAAATGCAAGAAGTTTATAGAATTTTAAAATCAGACAATCCCTTGCCGGTGATCTTTGACTCTCCACATAGCGGCACGCATATACCTGATGATTTCGGCCATATTTGCACGGAGACAGAGCTGCACCAAACGGCAGACCACCACGTTGATGCGCTCTTTTCCCACGTCACAGACTATGGGGGCAGCTTGCTTAAAGCCCATATCTCACGTGCTTATATCGATTTAAACCGCGCGATTGATGATATTGATCCTTGTTTGCTGGAAACTGACTGGCCACATAGCGCGAACATTAATCCGACAGAGCGTTCTGATGCAGGCATTGGCTTGATCCGTCGTCTTCTCAAGCCCGGGCAGCCTGTTTATGATCGCCCGCTTTCGGAAGCCGAGATCAAGGCACGTATTGAAGGGTATTATAAGCCCTATCATGCGGCGCTTAAGGGCTTGATTGACGAGGCGCACTATAATTTCGGGCAGGTCTGGCATATTAACTGCCACTCTATGCCCTCGGCCAGTGCCAAGCCTCGCCGCGCGATTGGTCTTATCGGGAACCAGCCCAAATCAGCAGATTTTGTACTTGGGGATCGTGATGGGACGAGCTGCGCGCCGGCGTTCACCCATGCGATCAGGGATTTTCTTATAGGTTTGGGCTATGCGGTTACACTGAATGACCCATTTAAGGGGGTCGAGCTTGTCAGTGCTTACTCCAGCCCCGATCGCGGGCGGCATTCCTTACAGATCGAGATTAACAAAGCGCTTTATATGGATGAGGAAACGGGCGAGAAAAACCGCAACTACACAACGCTACAAAGTGATCTTGAAAGCCTCACAGCCTTTATTTGCGATCATGCACAGGGAATGCTGGTTGATTTAGCTGCGGATTAAGATTTTAGGATATTCTTATTGACATATTGCCTTTTTTACGACAGTGCCTTTACCCTAAATAATAAAAGGCATAAAAACATGAATATTACATCAAAATTTGCTGCTACGGCGGTACTTGCTATAGCTTTAAGTGGCTGTGCAAAAGCTCCAGAAGAAGTTACAAGTGAACTTCCTGAAGGCTATAAATTAACAAAATTAAGTAATAATGACCCTTTTTTGATGAGCTTAGAAGATGGAGTTTACCACCTTCAGACACCTGTTAAAGGTCAGGAGAGCTGTATTTTACTAAAAGGTTTCAGAGGGTTAGCTTTAGACTGCCAACCTGCTCAACCTTAATGTAAGGCTTTACGCTCTTTATTAAGGAGCTTGAACATAAAGGTCGCTGCGTTTTCTGGGCCTCGTTGATAAAGCTCTTGAAAGCCCAGCTTTTTATAAAGTCCGGGGCTGCGCGACATAATTTGGACGATACCGGCATAGCCCTGTGTATGTTCGTCGGCATATTGTAATCTAAACTTTGTCAGCGCGCTCATAATGCCTTTTTTCTGCATATCAGGGCGCGTTGTTCCCCACCGCAAAGCCCATGCACCGCGGGCGAATGAAAGTTCTTCAATCGCGGCAAAGGCTTTCATTTCTTCATCAATTACGGCCTTAAAAAAGATCAAGTGATCGCTTTTGAAAGAGGCTCTTAGTTCTTGCTCAAAATGCGCGTCCTCGTCTTCCGGCACAGACATGTTTTTATAAGCCGCCCTGAAAATATGTAGTGCCTCATCAATATCCGCAGGCTCCATTTTTTTTATATCAAGCTTCAAAAGATATTCTCCCATTCGGCCTTAAGTGCCTCATCCAGCTCATGCATTGGCACGTCACGCCCCAATAATTTTTGTAAAGAGGTGACGCCGTGCTCACGAATACCGCAGGGGACAATCCCGCCAAAATGCGAAAGATCGGGATTTACGTTGATCGCAATCCCATGCATGGTGATCCAGTGCCGTACGCGTACACCAATCGCAGCAATTTTATTCTCCGATCCGTCCGGCATTACGACCCATATTCCAACGCGCCCGCAGCGACGCTCGCCCTTAATATCAAAATGGGCAAGTGCGCGAATAACCCACTCCTCAAGACGCCAGACATAGTCTTTAATATCAGGAACTTGCTGCCTTTTCTTAAGGTTTAAATTTAAATATATAATGCGCTGCCCGGGGCCGTGATAGGTATGCTCCCCGCCGCGACCGCTTTTATAAACCGGAAAGCGTTGATCCAGTAAATCATGTTCTTTGGCACTTGTTCCGGCCGTATATAAAGGCGGATGTTCTAAAAGCCAGACGACTTCCTCGCCCGATCCGTCATGGATAGCCGCCACCCGCGCATCCATTTCATGCACGGCCTCTTCGTAAGAAACAGGGGTTTCGCTAATAAACCATTGAACCATGGCGGACAGCTACCCTAATCACCCTCGCCGGATTCAGGGCTGAAATATTTCTCGAACTTGCCCTCTTCATCCTTATATTTCTCGGCATCAGGCATCGGGGGTTTTTGAAGGGTAATATTCGCCCATTTCTCGGCATATTCACGGTTCACATCCAACCATTTATCCGCTGATGGATCACTATCGGGCACAATCGCCTCAATCGGGCATTCAGGCTCACATACGCCGCAATCAATACATTCATCGGGATGAATGACTAGCATATTTTCGCCCTCATAGAAGCAATCAACCGGACAGACTTCAACACAATCCGTGTATTTACATTGAATACAGTTGTCTTTGACAACAAAAGTCATAGCCTATGCCCTCCTTCTTATCTGCCGCATTTATAACGCAACTTACAAATCTTTCAAGAACTCTTCGCGGAAAGAAAAAGTGATATCTTTAATATTTTTACGTTTGGGGAGTTGGGGTTGATAGGAACCCGCACCATCCCCCTTGCCTTCTTCATCTTCGAATTGTAAATTCACATGACCGATTAAATCATCGACATTGGTGCGGCGGACATGAATCTCTTCAAGCTTGAGCATAATTTTTTGCTCTTCGATGCCGTACTCTCCATCGATATGCACCAGATCATGCGCAAATTCAAAAAATCTTGCCTGATCCAACGGATCGGTAATTTTAATAAACATCTCGAGAACATCTTGGGCCGTATGAATATCTTCGATTAGAATATCGCGCTGTACCCGGGAAAACGGTATATCTTCAAGCGCTTCAGCCATAAAACGCACTTCTTCATTCGAGACAATATGATCAACATGCACAAGCGCAAATAATGCGCGCCACATGTAAAACTGACTATCTGAAATTTCCTTGGTCATGGTGATATTGAAACGCTTTTTAAAGCAAAGAGCAAGCGGAAGTTATTTAACCCCCGGTGCACCCGGCGTTTTCTCATCTCCGACAGAGAGTCTCCATCCCCCCATAAAAAGTGTAATAAGCTCTCCCCGATCGCCTCCATTTTCTTTTTCAGCCGCAATAGCAGAGCTCAGCAGTAAATTACCTTGTTTATCACGTAACTTTGTTAATTTTTGCAAAACTTCTTTACCTTGTATTGGTAATGCAGCAAGTTCAAATTCATAACGGTGAAATTCGTGCATTTCTGGCTTATGCATCAAAGATTCTGCTTCAACGAGTTGGCTATCTTGAAAAGTTTGGAGAAGCCAACCGAAATCATCCGCATCGATTCCTAAATCCTGAGCATCAGATAGATGAAACCCTTGAGAAAAGCCTGAATGATCCTGTGCAGACCGCTTAAAAGACTCAAAAAGCGTAATAACGTCAGGAACATTTGTAATCACACTTAGTGTTGCAGGCATCTCAATACTCCGAATAAAACTTCAAGAATATATCTATCACGCCGTACATAATTATGTCAATATTGTATTTTGTTGGACATTTTTGTCGCACTTCCTTAGATAGTCTTTCTATGAGCAATATCCCACCTATTCATATTATTGGCGCAGGGCTAGCCGGATCAGAAGCCGCATGGCAGGCAGCCAATATGGGCGTGCCTGTTATCCTGCACGAGATGCGTCCTGTGCAAAAAACGCCAGCCCATAAAACAGATCAATGTGCGGAACTGGTGTGCTCGAACTCTTTTCGCTCGGACGATCATGAATATAATGCGGTCGGGCTTATCCATGATGAAATGCGTAAATTAAATTCCCTCATTATGGCGCAGGGTGATAAAGCCGCCGTGCCCGCAGGAGGAGCGCTTGCCGTAGATCGGGATATTTTTTCCGGCGGTGTAACCGAAGCGCTTGAGGGGCACCCTCTTATCACCATCTCGCGTGAGGAAATTGACGGCCTTCCCCCTGAAGATTGGGATAATGTGATTATTGCAACGGGGCCTTTGACGAGTGCGCCATTGGCCGAGGCTATCCAGAGCCTGACAGGGGAAGATGCCCTCGCCTTTTTTGATGCGCTTGCACCGATTGTGCATCGGGAGAGCATTGATATGGATATCGCATGGATGCAATCGCGCTACGACAAAGTCGGTGCGGCGGGGGATGGTAAAGACTATATCAACTGCCCCATGACCAAGGAACAATATGATGATTTCGTCAAAGAACTTCTTAGTGCGGAATACGGCGTGTTTAAGGATTGGGAAGTCGCGGATATTTCAGAAGCTGAAAAAGATACAGCTTATTTTGATGGCTGTATGCCGGTTGAGGTGATGGCAGCGCGCGGGCCCGAGACATTACGCTTCGGCCCTATGAAGCCCGTGGGTTTAACAAACCCGCATAAGGGTGAGGATGAGCAGCCCTACGCCGTTGTGCAGTTGCGTCAGGATAACAAGCTTGCCACGCTTTATAATATTGTTGGCTTTCAAACCAAGATGAAATATGGCGAACAAACCCGCGTCTTTAAAATGATCCCGGGGCTTGAGAATGCGTCTTTTGCGCGCTTGGGCGGGATGCACCGTAATACTTTTATCAATTCTCCTAAATTGCTGGGGAAGACTTTAGAGCTTAATGCTTCCCCTCGCCTGCGTTTTGCAGGGCAAATTACGGGATGTGAGGGCTATATAGAGAGCGCCTCTGTTGGTCTAATTGTCGGTAGATGCGCAGCATTGCAAGCGCTTGGACAAGAACCAGAATCTGCCTTACCACCGGAAACAACCGCGATAGGTGCCCTTCTCAATCACATTACAGGCGGTGCCAATGCCGATACCTTCCAGCCTATGAATATCAATTTCGGTCTCTTCCCGCCCCTCACCAAAGAAGAAGCTACGTTTGAATACACCAGCAAAAAGGGAAAAGCAAAGCGCGCGAAGCTCAGAGGTAAAGACCGTAAAAAAGCCTATACCGACCGTGCAAAAGCCGCGATGGATGCGTGGTTAGCCGCATAGGGCTAGTTATATAAAATTGTATATAATTTAAAGCCCTTATCAATACATCTCAATTTATACTATAATTAGAAATAAATTCGGGGGAATATGCTCAAAAGTCTTTGCATCGCATTTTTTGCATGCCTTGCGGTTGTCATGCCGCGGGGCGGAATTGCTTTTGCGCAAGAGACTATTCACTACCCTATCGGACAAATTGCCATTCTTGAAGGGCAGGCTTATACAGCCAATGATGAAAACCGCAGATCAATCAAGGAAGAAGACCCTGTATTTTTAGGATCTATCATTGAAACAGGCGCGAATTCCAAGGTCATTATCCTCTTTATTGATGATACGCAAATTACACTGGGTGAAAATGCGGAACTTTTGATTGATGAATATATCTTTGATCCTTACGACTCCAATGAGAACAAAGCCGAATTCAATGTCACCAAAGGGGCCTTTCATTGGGTAAGCGGCATGCTTTCCAAGCGTGAGCGCCCGCAGGTCAAAATTAAAACGTCTGCTGGCTCTATTGGTATTCGCGGCACAGAATTCTGGGCCGGTGATCTGGAGGACGGCTATGGCGTGTTTGTTGACGATGGCCTGGTCAGCTTTGATGGCGTCTGGGGCAGCGTTGAAATGCCCGCAGGATCAGGCACATTCGTTAAGCCGACAACGCCTGATTTTATCCCTGACAGCCATTACTGGACAACCGAGCGCCGCAAGATAGCTAAAATCCGGACAGGTATGAAGCTCACAGATCTACATTACCGGCTCGAACGTTTGCGCCGTTCTAATGAGCAAAAACGCCATGACTGGCGCGGCAAGATGTTCCCGCACAAGCCCAACCCCTATATGAATCTTCAGCGCGTAGAAGAAACCGATGAATTCTATACAGATGAATTCGAAGATACATTCGATTACAATAAAGAAAAACCCTAAGCAGGCACTTTAAACGTTATGCTCGAAATCAGGATCAAGCCCCAATGTTGCCCGAGGATTTTGTTCAAGAGTTTGACGAACCTCACCCGCAGTTTTTTCAGCCCGAACCAAATCCAGTGCCTCTTGTGATATCTGCACTTCATCACCGATTTTTACTGGTTGGGCATTCTTTGCACTCTCTATATGCTTTTTATGCGCACCAGCTACCTGTGTACGGGCAGCTTTGATAATATTTTGAAGCTGATTAGTGCCTTGTGTCGGATCAACCATGCCGATAACCTCCTTTAATTCCCTAATATTAAATG
>JBFHFW010000021.1:0-10258 GCA_041583395.1 Alphaproteobacteria bacterium | reverse complement strand
CGCGCTTTATAGTCTTCACCCTAGCTTTGGCGATGCGCATATTATTAGCCTGCAGGCGGGTATCCGTCCGGCTTATGCGGATAATTTGCCGCGTATTAAAAGGCAGGGGAACATTATTCGCTGTAACGGATTATTCCGGCACGGCTTTTTACTGTCGCCGATGATGGCGAAGACGGCGTGTGATATGATTGCGCAGAAAAATGATACCGCCGCCCCTTTATTTACGAGAGATGCCGCATGAAAATTACCCTTAATGGTCAGACGATTGAGTTGAAGAGTGCTTTGAATATCACGCAACTGCTGGAGCAACAGGGCTATGCCGGTATGCTGGTGGCGGTCGCGCATAATAAGGCATTTGTACCCAAGACGCAGCGTGATAACATACAGCTTGGCGAGGGGGACGAAATTGAAATTGTTGCTCCGATGCAAGGCGGCTAAGCTTAAGGTGAAGAGATGACACAGGGTTCTCCCCTTCATATTGATGATGTGATTTTGCAGTCCCGTTTGTTTCTCGGGACGGCGCAATATCCTTCGCCGGAAATTTTGGGGTACGCGATCGAGGCTGCACAGCCGGGGTTGATTACCGTTTCGCTGCGTCGGGAGAACGCTGCGGGTAAGGGGCAGAAATTTTGGGATATTTTGAAGGGCTTTCATATTCCTGTGCTGCCTAATACGGCGGGGTGTTATGGCGTGGAAGAGGCCGTGACCACCGCCGAGATGGCACGCGAAGTGTTCGAGACACACTGGATCAAGCTGGAGGTGATTGGTGATGACTATACGCTCCAACCTAATCCTTTTTTATTATTGGAAGCCGCCGAGAAGCTGATTGCACGGGGGTTTAAGGTTTTCCCCTACATGACCGAGGATATGGTGTTGGCCGAGCGTTTAAGCGCGCTGGGCTGTGATATTTTGATGCCGTGGGGTGCGCCGATTGGCTCGGGGCGGGGATTGAATAATGTTTATGCGCTGAAACAATTACGGACGCGTTTTGCGGATAAATTGATGGTGATTGATGCCGGTGTCGGCGCGCCGTCCCATGCGGCGGCGGCCATGGAGATGGGTTATGATGCGGTGTTGCTGAATACTGCGGTGGCTAAAGCCGGCGATCCGGTAGAAATGGCGCGCGCTTTTGCGCAGAGCATAGCGGCAGGTCGTAGCGCTTATCTTTCGGGCGTAATCAAGCCACAAGACGAAGGGAGCGCTTCAACGCCGCTTTTGGATAGACCGTTTTGGCATCAAGAGGGCTAAAAGTCGCTAGATTGCTAAATATTTTTCTAAAATAGTTTTAATGGTCTCTTTTCTGGCTGGTTTGGCGATATAGTCATCCATGCCTGCATCGAGGCATTTTTTCCGGTCATTGCTCATGGCGTTAGCCGTCATGGCGATGATGGGGACACGGCGTTTCGTTTTTTTCTCTTCTTCCCGAATGGAGCCTGCGGCTTTATAGCCATCCATCTCCGGCATCATACAGTCCATAAGGATGGCATCATAACTGTTCAGGGAATTTTTCTCTAAAGCGATCTTGCCATTTTCAGCAATGTCCACGTCATAGCCCAAATCGCGCAGGACTTCCTCTGCGAACATGCGATTGACGATAGAATCTTCAGCGAGCAGGATTTTTTTAGATGGCGTTTTATTTGCGTCATGTTGTCCTGTCTCTTTGGCGGTTTTATGGGATGTTGCGTGTACGTATTCTATAAAATGGTTTTCATTTTCATTGAGTACTTTTACGACAATATCCATGAGCTCTGATGCATAAATCGGTTTGAACAGGCACGCATTAAATCCCATGTTTTTGGTATGTTTAGCGTCTTTAATTTTATGAGCCGGTGTCGTCATGATTAGCTTTAAGTTCTTATAGCGTTGGTCGGCCCGTATGATTTTGGCAAGTTGTTCGCCGTTTATTTCCGGCATTGTATAATCTATTATTGCAAGGGTATAAGGTTTTTCTTCGGTGTGAGAACGCTCGAGTTCTTTGAGGGCTTTGTCGGCGGAGGTGACGCCCACCGTATTGATGCCCCAGCTCTTCCAGTAGTCTCTGAGGACATTGAGGTTCGGCATAAAATCGTCAACCAGCAAAACATGCTGCTTTTTTATTTTATCCAGTGGCATTGATGGCATTTGACTTCGGGTTTGTTTTTCAGTTAACGCACAATGTTGTGCCGGGATTTCAAACCAAAATGTTGAGCCCTTCCCCAGTACGCTTTTTACGCCGATTTGGCCATTCATGCGTTCAACCAGTTTTTTACAAATGGCAAGCCCCAGACCTGTGCCGCCATATTTGCGGGTGGTCGAGATATCTGCTTGTGTGAAGTGGTCAAAGATTGTTTCTTGCTTGTCTTCCGGGATGCCGATGCCATTATCTTCGATCTCGAATCTTAGAATTGCGGCGCCATTTTCATGTTGTTTTTCCCGTATGCGGACTGCAACATATCCATCTGCAGAAAATTTAATGGCATTGCCTAACATGTTAAGGATAATTTGCTTGATGCGTACAGGGTCGACTTGAAAACCGTGTCTGAGGTGTGGCGGGAAATCCAGTATGAGTTCGATATTGTTTTCCTGCGCGCGTACCATCATCAGGCTAACCATATCTTTGATGTGCGTGTATAGGTCTGTTGAAATGGCATCAAGCTGTAGATCGCCTGATTCGATCTTCGAGAAATCAAGGATATCGTTGATGATTGTTAGGAGGACTTCTGCGGAGTTTGAGATCGTTGTTGCATATTTTATTTGCTGGTCGCTCATGTTTGTATTCATCATGAGTTCAGCCATGCCAATGACGCCATGTAATGGCGTGCGCAGTTCGTGGCTCATGGTGGCTAAAAATCGGCTTTTGGCATAGTTGGCTTCTTGTGCTTTTTCCTTTTCCGCCACCGCCATATTCATGGCATGAACGACTTCTGCTTGATTGTCTTTAATCGTTGTGATGAGGGAGTTAAGTGTTTCTGTGACCTCACCGATTTCATTTTGTTTGTTTAAAACAGGAACGGTAATAGGGGCCAGATGTTCGGATAGGTCAGGTAATATGCGGTTGAGCTGGCGCAGTGGCGTAAATACGAAGCGCAGAGAGACAATAACTGAAAGAAGGGTAATTGTGAGCAGGGCAAAGCTGGCAATGGAAAAGGTGATTTGTTCTTTTTTGAGTGCCGCGACAAAGGGTTGTTTTGAAAAACAGAGCTCCAATACACCGATATCTTTGACTTTTTTGGGAGTCCTGAACAAAATTTTGTGACGGGTTTGAAGCGTTTCGCCTTTTGGGTGTGGCACAACGTGTTCTGCGAATACTTCACCGTTTGGCATTGTAATTGTCGCACCGCAATAGGCCGGGTATTTTGTTAAGGCTCCCAGTTGGTGCAGTACCGAAGGTCTATCCAAGCGCCACAGATTGACACCAAGTGTTTCTACATAGAGATTTGCCATGACCTCTGTTGTGGCGATCAGGTCTTCTTGCGCTCTTTTTTGGCGCTCGCTAATCGTGTAATAGCCATAGCTGGCGAAAATAACGATTAAGGACAGCGTTACAGCCAATATACAGCGGACACGTAAGGAAGATAAGAATAATGGCATGTGTGTCCCTTTAACTCAGGTTCCTCTAGTGAAATGGGATTTCTTCTTCGTCAATCCAGTCTTCTACATTGTATTTTTGCAAGATTTTAGCGAGTTCTCCGGATTGTCTTAACTCTCTTACGCCTTCGTTGAAGATGGTTATTAGCTCTTGAGAGCGTTCAGGTGTTTTGGGGGTAAAGCCCAGATACAAGAAGAAGACCGAAATGCAGCCACTGTTTTTAAATCCTTCAATTGGGGATCCTTCTTTGTGGCTTTCATAGGCGTTGACCCGTGGATCTGACCAAACGGCATCTGCGCGCCCTTGTTTGATCATATCCGCGGCGATGCGGTCATAGTCCCCGTCATGTGAGAGTTCAATGAACATTTCATCATATTTTTCTTCTCCGAGATATTCTCTTAAATCCTGACGATGTCCCCAGTTGATGAATACAATGATGCGGTCGTCTTTGAGGTCTTCTTTGGAGGTGTATTGCCAGGTGCTGTCTTGAGGCGTGAAAAAGCAGTTATATTGAACGCCAACAGGCTCTTCCGGGAACATAAGAGCCGGTGCTTCGGATTTCCCTGCGGCGAGCAGACCATAGATATTGCCGACGGTGGTTTCTCTGACCCCTCTGGCCCAAGGATGTTCTTCAAACTCGAATTCAATACCGGCGTCTTTAAATACTCTTTTGGCGAGATCAACGGAAAAGCCTTCATTTTCCCCGTGCAGGCACATAAAAGGACAAAAATCATTGGTGGCTACAATATATTCCGGTTCAGGCGTTGTCGCTGCGAGGCTGTCATTCATTCCGCTCGGGAGCATAATGGTTGTTACGCAGGCGAGAATTAGAGCAAGAGTAAGAGCGAGCTTTTTCATCGTATTCTTCTACTTTCGGGGGCGTTATGCAGCGCCAGTATAGTTATATATTTGCCTTACGAAATATAGAACGATATCCGCGTATGGGTACATTTTTGTAACCAATTGTTCTAAATAGGAATTTTTTTTGGGGGGTGTAAGGGAGTGACATCCCTTTGTATGCAGTTTTAAGCGTTAATTGTTTCTAACACATGCCCCGCTAGATAAAGTGAGCCGCCGATGAGGATATTTTTTTGAGTCGGGTCTTGGCGCAGCTGTTTAAGAGCCTCTTGATAGGTTAGGGGCGCTTCGGTTTCACCCGGTATGGCGACATGATGAATACTCGTACAGTGCGGTTTGAGGATACCGAGATAGCCTGCCTCGTCCTTATGCGGCATCATGCCCATAATGAGATGAAGTGGTTTGTTGCTCTCTTGCGCCCACGCGGCGATGGCCCCAGCGGCGTTGGGATTGTGCCCGCCATCCAGCCAGATTTCAGTACCTTCGGGTGCATCAAAATGCGCGGTGATATTTTGTAGGCGCGCGCGCCACTGTGTCTTGGCAAGGCCGCCGAGTAGAGCGTGTTCGGTGATGGGAAACTGCTCCTTGATGGCTTGTAGGGCGGTGATGACAGTGGCGGCATTTTCGCGCTGGTGCGCACCGGGGAGACCAAGTGGCGGAAGCGGGGTTTGCGTGCTCATCGCATGTTGGATCGGGATATTTCTATCGGCGAAGACCTGTAAAACCGCATCATTTGCCTGCGCACCGATAATGCAAGACACGCCTTGCTTCATGATGCCTGCTTTTTCGGCAGCAATTTCGGGAAGCGTCTCGCCCAGCAAGCCTACATGGTCATGGGCAATGCGGGTGATGATGGTCAGAAGTGGGTCTTCGATAACATTGGTGCAGTCCAGCCGTCCGCCGAGACCTGTTTCCAGCAGGACAATATCTGCAGGCGTTTCGCTAAAGGCTTTAAAGGCGATGGCTGTGGTGATCTCGAAGAATGTAACCTCATCACCTTCATTGAGGGCAAGGGCTTCGTCGATGAGGGGCTCAAGCACTTTATTGCTGATATCTTGATTGTTGAGCACAATGCGCTCGTTGAATTTCACCAGATGCGGCGAGGTATAGGCATGGACGGAATATCCGGCCTCTTGCAGGACAGAGCGCAGCATGGCGATCGTCGAGCCTTTGCCGTTGGTGCCAGCCACATGGATCGTAGGAGGCAGCTTTTTATGCGGATTGCCCATTTTTTCCAGCAGGCTGATATAAGGCGGGCGAAAGCCAAGATCGATTTTCTTGTCGCGTTTGAGGTTATAAAGCTGGTTCAGTTTATCCGCTAATGCGGTGTTGTCGTGCTTAATATCACTGGCGAACATAGGGTTTACACCTTAGGCGGCTTTTTTCTTGCCTTTAGTCTTGGTGTCCATCAGCAGGTTGAGGAGACGACCAATTGTTTCGTGCAGCTCTGTCCGCGGAACAACCATATCAACGATGCCATGCTCTTTGAGATATTCCGCAGTCTGGAAGTCCTCGGGCAGGGTTTCACGTACGGTTTCTTCGATCACGCGACGACCGGCAAAGCCAATCATGGAGCCCGGTTCGGCGATATGGATATCACCCACCATGGCAAATGATGCGCTTACACCGCCCGTTGTCGGATCGGTAAGGAGGACAATATAAGGCAGTTTTTCTTCCTTTACCATTTCAACGGCAATCACTGTGCGTGGCATTTGCATCAGCGAAATCACGCTTTCTTGCATACGCGCCCCGCCGGAGGCCGGAATAACGATAAAGGCAGATTTGGTTTTGATCGCCTCTTCCGCAGCGGCAATGATGCCTTCGCCAACGGCGGCGCCCATAGAGCCACCCATAAAGCTGAAGTTAAAGGCAGCAATCACAGCATTTTGTCCTTTGATTGTACCCTTGGCAATGGTGATGGCGTCGTCATGACCGGTTTTGGTTTGTGCTTCTTTCAGGCGATCGCTGTATTTTTTGCGATCTTTGAATTTTAAGGGATCGTGCGCAACGCTTGGAGCTTTGAGCTTTTGGTATTCGCCCTCGTCAAAAAGCATTTCCAGACGCTTGGCGACGGTAATGCGCAAGTGATGTCCGCAGTGATAACACACATTGTGGTTTTCCTTGAGGTCACGGTGGAACAGCATGCCTTCGCATTTATCGCATTTTTGCCAGAGATTATCCGGCACTTCCTTGGGTTCGACCAAAGAGCGGATGCGGGGGCGGATGATGTTACTTAGCCAGTTCATGTTTTAAACACTCCTCATTCAAGCGTGTACGTCGTTATCCTGCGGTTTCACCGTGCGCACCTAGTTTACTACGTTTACGCGCGGTTCGCCTTGGCTGCCTGGTACACACTTAAAGCAGGAATGTTTAAGGTGTAAGACAGGGGCAATTTATGGCGATTTATGGGATGAAAGTCAAGTTTTTAGCGCTGCAGCCAGTGCCGAGATCTGATCGCTGATTTTATTGGCCAGTGCGGGGTCATTTGCATTTTCAGCGATTGTATTTACGATGGCCGAGCCAACAACAACGGCGTCCCCTGCAGTACTGAGGTTTTTGGCGTCCTGCGGTGTTTTAATGCCAAAGCCGATAGCGAGTGGAAGATCAGTGTGGGATTTGATCATATCGGTATGGGGTTTGATGGTCTCGATACTGGGTTTGGCGGTGCCTGTGACGCCCGTGATTGATACATAGTAGAGGAAGCCGCTCGCGCCATTGAGTACAGTGGGCAGGCGCTTTTCATCCGTTGTCGGGGTCAGGAGGCGGATAAGGTCGATATTATTGGCTTTTGTTACGGCTTCTAGATCGGCGCTTTCCTCGGGCGGGCAATCAACAATGATGAGGCCATCAACGCCGGCTGTGCTGGCATCGCTTGCGAATTTTTCCAGCCCATAGGCCAAAAGCGGGTTGTAATATCCCATGAGCACCAAAGGCGTGTCTTGGTTATCTTCGCGGAAGGCGCGCACCATTTTTAAGGTCCGGTGCATGTTTGCTCCGGCTTTAAGTGCACGTTGTCCGGCTTTTTGAATAACCTCACCATCCGCGGCGGGATCGGTAAAGGGCATGCCGAGCTCTATAATATCCGCGCCTGCCTTGGGTAGGGCTTTGAGGACGCTCAGGCTTTGGTCATAGTTCGGATCACCGGCAGAGATAAAAGTAATCAGTGCGGGGCGGCTTAAGGCTTTAAAGGTGTTTTCAATTCTGCTCATGTTGTCTCTGTTTTTTGTTTTTACCACAGCGCCCGCAGCGAAGACACAGCGCGCTTAGTGTATAATGTAAAAGTTGTTGTCTTTTATCAAATTTTTGTTTGCAGGTTTTTATTATTGTCTGCGGCGCTTGTTTTTTCTGTTGAGAGCGCTGTGTTTTCGTCTGTGCTCGCTGTGGTTAACTTCTGTTGATCTTCCAATCCTATATAAATCAGGACTTCATTGAGGTCTTCTTCGAAAAAGCGCGGGCCGTAGACTTCAAAATCAGTTTTAAAAGCGCGGGGCATGTCCGCCTCCCAGATGGCTGTCCATGTCTCGATCAGGCTTTGGGGTTGTTGGCCTGTGGCTTTGAGCGCCGCATATTCGCGTGCCTCAATATGCACATGATGGAAATCTTCGGGTGCGTCGTTGGCGACTTGGTAGCCGATGGTCACACGATAGGGTTTTGTATGATCACCTTCATAGTCCGAGTAGACGGCATAGATTGTGTCATTGGGGCGATGCTCGCCGAGCTTCTGGCCGATTTGTTCGGTGAAAAAGCGTTCCCACAGCGCGTTGATATCCTCTGCCGCGCGGGTGTTATCGGTCAGAACAGAAACGCCAGCCACGGTAAAGGCCGCGACTTGCTCTAGGCCGGCTTTAATTTGATAGTCATTGGCGGGGGCTGGTGCGTTCATGCCAGATCTCCCATTTTAATACCCAGTTTATCCGCGACTGTGAAGATATCTTTATCACCGCGCCCGCAGAGATTCATCACGATGATATGGTCTTTGGGGAGCGTGGGGGCAATTTTAATGAGATGAGCAAAGGCGTGGGAGGGTTCGAGCGCGGGGATGATGCCCTCAAGCTTGGTGCAGAGCTGAAACGCTTCAAGGGCTTCATGATCCGTAACTGACTCGTATGTGACTCGTTTTTGATCAAAAAGCCATGCATGCTCGGGTCCGATGCCGGGGTAATCAAGGCCTGCGGAGATGGAATGTGCTTCTTGGATTTGACCGTCTTCGTCTTGCAGGAAATAGCTGCTCATGCCGTGCAAAACGCCGTGCTTGCCACCGGTTAGAGAGGCCGCATGTTGATCGGTATCCACGCCCATGCCGCCGGCCTCGATGCCGATGAGATTAACGTCCTTGTCATCAAGGAAGGGGTGGAAAAGCCCCATCGCGTTAGAGCCACCGCCGATCGCCGCAATGAGGGTATCGGGCAAGCGGCCTTCTTTTTCCATCATTTGTTCGCGGGTTTCCCGACCAATCACGGATTGGAAATCGCGCACCATGGCCGGATAAGGATGGGGGCCGCCGACTGTGCCGATCAGGTAGTACGTATCCTTTACATTGGCTACCCAATCGCGCATGGCTTCGTTCATCGAGTCCTTCAGCGATGATGAGCCGGATGTGACAGGAATGACCTCTGCACCCAGCAATTTCATACGAAAGACATTGGGGGCTTGGCGCTCGACATCTTTTGCACCCATATAGACCGTGCAGGGCAGATCGAAGAGTGCACAGACGGTAGCTGTGGCCACGCCATGTTGACCCGCGCCTGTCTCGGCGATGATTCTGGTTTTGCCCATGCGTTTGGCAAGCAGGACTTGGCCGATGCAGTGGTTGATTTTATGTGCGCCGGTATGGTTGAGCTCATCGCGTTTAAAATAAACTTTTGCACCATTTAAGTGTCTTGTGACTCGCTCGGCAAAATAAAGCGGGGAGGGGCGACCGATATAGTCTTTGGCCAGTTGATCAAACTCTGCCCAAAAGGTTGGATCGGCTTTGGCAGCATCCCAAGCTTGACCGACCTCAAGGATCAGCGGCATCAAAGTCTCGGCGACATAGCGCCCGCCATATTTGCCGAAGTGGCCATTTTCATCCGGTGCGTTGCGTAACGAATTGATTTTTTGCTCTGCGCTATCCATTTGATTTTACTGCCTTTATGAATTTTACGATTCGCTGCGTATCTTTAATGCCTTTTGCGCTTTCTACACCCGAGGAAACATCCACGCCACCCGGGGAAAGCGTTTGCAGAGCTTGTTGTACATTAGTTTCATTCAAACCGCCAGAGAGCATCCATGGCTTTTCGAATTTTTTTCCGCTTAGTAAATTCCAGTCAAAAACCTCACCCGTGCCGCCGGGGAGATCAGCATTCGGGGGCGATGAATCGAAAATGAACCACTCGACTGACTCGGTATATGTATGGGCTTTTTCGATGTCGGCTTCGGTGGCGATATTGAGTGCCTTGATGAGGGGGGTTTGGAATTTCTCCTTGATTTCGGCAACACGTTTGGGTGTCTCTGACCCGTGCAGTTGAATCATGTCCAAAGGCACTGCGCCGAGTATTTCGGTGAGGGTGTCATCTGACGGGTCAACGAACAGCCCGACCGCACGCACACCGGCAGGCAGCATGCGCACAAGCTCAGCCGCATCAGCGGGTGCAATATTGCGCGGTGATTTGGGGTAAAAGACAAAGCCGATAAAACGCGCGCCATGTTCAACGGCGGTCTTAAGGGCATCGGGTGTTGTGATGCCGCAAATTTTGATCTGTGTTTTATTCATATAGTCGCCCCATTAACCCCCCGACATTGTTAGCTCTCGCTACCGTATTTTTATACGCCTACGCTCCAGCTGCCTTGTCG
>JBFHFW010000020.1:0-10294 GCA_041583395.1 Alphaproteobacteria bacterium | reverse complement strand
GCTCGGTCAGATCGGCAAAGCTCGCCGGAGCGCCATTCGGTGCGGTTTGCGGGGATGGCTTTTTGGCCTGCGCGCTTGATACGCTTAAGACGGGCGTAAAAATCAGGGCTGTGATAATAAGGCTTGAGGTCGCGATCAGTTTTTTCATGGCTTACTGAGCTCCTTTAATATCCTGAAAATATCTGAAGAAATCACTGTCAGGGGATAGGATCAAACGTGTCTCGGGGTTGGCCATGGTGTTTTTATAGGCTTCGAGCGAGCGAAGGAAAGAATAAAACTCTTTATCCTTATTGAACGCTTTGGCGTAAATTTTAATAGCATCTTTATCGCCCTGACCTTTGAGAATTTCAGCATCGCGCCGCGCTTCGGCAATAATAACCGTGCGTTCTTTTTCGGCAGTCGAGCTGATTTCAAGGGCGCGCTCTTCACCTTTGGCGCGTGTTTCTGTGGCGCGTGCTTTGAGCTCGGAAACCATGCGGCGGACGGTCGAGGTGCGCAGTTCCGATGTCAGGTCAGCTCGCACAATACGCACGTCGATAATCTCGATGCCGAGCTTATCTTTATGGACGTCTGCATTGACGCGGTCTTGAATAATTTTCATGACATCTTTACGCGCAGGAGAAAGCAAATCAGGCAAAGATGTTTTACCCAAAGCCGCTTTTGTCGCGTTCTTCAAGATACCTTCTAGACGGGAATTTGCATATTGAACGGTGCGTAGCGTTTTCATGAATTGCAGTGGGTCGACAATCTGGTAGCGCGCAAATGTATCAACGATAATCGGCTCACCTGTGACGCTTTGGATATTGGCGTCTTCGGTGTCTTTTTCATCGGCTTTAATGATACTGGCGCTGGAGATAACCACTTGCTCGGGTTCTGGATCAACGGAAAGGATGCGCTTATCAAAACGGCGGACTTCTTGTACGATCGGCAGTTTAAAGTGAATGCCGGGTTGTTTGGGCTCGCCAATGGGTTGACCGAGCTGCAGAACGATGGCTTGTTCACGTTGATCAACGATGAAGAAGGATTGGGACGCGCCAATTAAGATGATGGCTAAAAGAACGAGACCACTGACAAGGAATTTATTCATGTTTTTTATCCTGTTTAACCTTTTTTCTTACTGTTTTTTCATTTCGCCAAGCGGGAGATAGGGAACGACGCCCTGTCCACCTTGATCATCCATGATGATCTTTTCGGCATTGCGCAGCACATCTTCCATGGCCTCGATATAAAGGCGTTCTTTGGTGACGTCTTTACCGCTGAGATAGGCTTCATAGATCGCATCAAAACGCTCTGCATCACCGTTTGAGCGTGCGACTGTGGACTGTTTGTAAGCTTCGGCGCTTTGGAGCATTTGAATGGCCTGACCGCGCGCTTTGGGAAGGATATCTTCGCGGTAAGCTTTTGCGCGGTTTTGTGAGTCCTCTGCATCCTGTTTTGCGCTTTGAACGTCTTGGAAGGCGCTTTGGACATCCGGATGCACTTCGGCTTTATCGATTAGCACTTGGGTAATATTCACGCCGGAGTGATATTCATCCAGATTGTCTTGAATGATTTTTTGCGCGCGTTGAGCCACGATGGCACGGTCTGTGGTGATGATGGCAAACATATTGGTTTGACCGACAATCTCACGAATGGCGCTTTCCGCCACTTTTTTGATAGTGTTTTCCTGATCGCGGATATTAAAGAGGTAGTCTTCGGACGATTTAATATTCCATTGCAAAACCATATGCAGGTCAACGATGTTGCGGTCAGAGGTCAGCATGAGGGCTTCTTCCGGGATTTCGCGGCGACCAACTTGGCCTGAGCGTGTATAGCTCTCGGTAAAGCCGATATTCATACGGCGAATTTCCTCGACATTGAGAATTGTCGCAGTTTCAAGCGGCGCAGGCCAGTGATAGCCTAAACCGGGTTCGGCCTGTGTGCGTTCCCAAGCGCCAAAGCGCTGGATCACGGCATGCTCACCGGGATTGACGATGTAAAATCCGCTGGCTGCCCAAAGGCCAAAAATGACAAGGAGGACAAGGCCAATTACGCCACCGCCTTTGACGTCACCGGGCATGACAGCATTAAAATTATTCTGTGCACGTCTGAGCATTTCATCCAGATCGGGGGGCTCTTGTCCGCCGCCTGAACCGCCGCCGTAATGTGGTTGAGAGCCTTTTTTCTGATTGCCTGCACCCCAGGGGTTTTGTCTCTTTGGTTTGTCGTCTCTGGACATTGTATCACTTTTCCCATAGATAGATGTGGTTCACAGCGCTCTAGGATATCGGTTTTACGGGGGAAAGCAAGGGTTGATGGTTGGAATTTTTGCAAAAAGAAAAGCGGCAAAGCAAAACGCCCTGCAAGATGTTGCATTACAGGTGCTGCGTGATGTTCTTGATCCTTTTAGCGGGCAGGATATTGTCTCGCTGGGGATGGTGAATGGCGTACAGGTGGATGCTGAAGGTCGCGCGGTTTTTGCGATTGAAGTGGCGGCAGAACGCGCTGCCGATTTAGAAGCTATGCGTGCGGAGGCTGAAAAAGCAGTTGCGCGCATTGATGGTATCAAAAAGGTTACAGCCGTACTCACGGCGGAGGCGGAGCCGCCTAAACGCACGCCGAAAACACCGCATGAAATGCCCAAGGTCGAGGAAAATGCGCTTCCGATCCGTAAGATCATTGCAGTGGCGTCTGGTAAGGGTGGAGTTGGAAAATCAACGTTGGCTGCTAATCTGGCCGTGGCTTTGGCGCGATCAGGTCAAAAAGTGGGGCTTTTGGATGCGGATATTTACGGACCTTCCCAGCCGCGCATGATGGGGTTATCGGGGCAAAAACCGGGGGGAGAAAAGGGTGCGATTATTCCGCTTGAGGCCCATGGCGTGAAAGTGATGTCGATCGGCTTTATGGTTGAAGAAGACTCTGCGCTGATTTGGCGGGGGCCGATGGCGCAGTCCGCGATGATGCAATTGCTTACGGATGTGGAGTGGGGGACGACTGAGGAGCCGCTTGATGTGCTCCTGATTGATATGCCGCCGGGGACGGGGGATATTGCGCTGTCACTTTCGCAAAAAGTGCCGGTGAGTGGCGCGATCATTGTTTCTACCCCGCAAGATATTGCCTTGCTTGATGCAAGGAAGGGCATTGCGATGTTCCAAAAGGTGGATGTGCCGATTTTAGGTGTGATCGAGAATATGAGCACGCATATTTGTACGAATTGCGGTCATGAAGAGCATATTTTTGGTCACGGCGGTGCAAAGGCCGAAGCCGAGAAGCTCGGCGTGCCGTTTTTGGGTGAGGTACCACTGAGTATGCCGATCCGGCAGGCCGCTGATGATGGGCAAATACAAGAGCTGGATATCTTTGCGGGGATTGCTAAAAATATATTGACGTAATAGTGTCCCCTTCTCTATAACGCTTAAATGAAGTTATGGGAAAAGTTTAAATCCGTTGCTAATCGCGCGCTGAACAATGATGGTTATGAGCCGAGCAAAACGCATATCCGTATCGGTGATGGCAGCCCTGTGCATTCAATGGGTACAACATGGTTGCGTTCACAGTGGGATGTCGCTGTTTCTGCTTCTGTTATGCCTACGACTTTATATTATATTGCACCACAGGGGTGGGAGATAGTTTATGCGGCTTTGGCTTTTAGTGGTGTGCTTGCATCTATTTTAGGTAAGTCTTACTTTTCCAGTAGAGTGGATAAATTTTTTAATGGTAAGTCAATTAATACTGGTCCAGATAAGACTAGAAACCCAACATCGCCAGATGATTTATTGAAGGTAGATAGGTGTTTTAATGCAAATTTTGCTTCTTTTTTAATAACGGGGTCAACTATGTCAGTTCTTGTAGCTATGCCTGATTTATCAGTGTGGGCCGGCTTGCTTCCTGCTTTTATGGTTCCTGCTTTTTTTGAGTTAGAAGTTTATTGTGGGCGGATGGCGTATCGCTTACATAATGTGCAAACGGGAAAATGGGTCATTGAAGATTCCCCTGAGGTAGAAGAAAAAGAAGATTTTGTTTCGCTTCCTGATCCTTCGCAGGGATAAGATTACTTCCGATCCAGCGTAAATATCGTAAAGGCTGGTCTGGATTTTTCTTCATCGGCCTCGTGCTCAATATCCTCGGTAATATCCCATTCATCCCAGTTAATAGTAGGGAAATAGGTATCGCCCTCGAATTCGTCATGAACAATAGTGAGGTAGAGGCGTTCGATATCCGGCAGGGTTTGTTTGTAAATTTCACCGCCACCCGTGATAAAAATTTCATCTTGTCCGGCCTCTTCGGCGATCTTGCGCCCTAATGCGATGCCTTCTTCAATGGAGCTGACATGGTGCGCGCCCTCAAAGGTGGTGTCGGAGCGGCTGATGATAATATGCGGACGACCGGGTAGCAAACCGGGGAGGCTTTCAAAGCTTTTGCGTCCCATGATCATCGGTTTGCCCATGGTGGTGCGTTTGAAATGTTTGAGATCTTCGGGCAAGTGCCAGATCAGGCTGTTATCTTTCCCGATGACCCGATTTTCAGCCATCGCTACGATGGCACAAAGTTTAATGTTCTGTGCTGTCATGGCGATGTTGTAGCGTTATGGTTAGTGCACGTCAAGAAGGTTGATGTGTGTTGTTATCACCTGCTGGATATGCAGCAATGGTTTGCATTTGAGCGTGATTGGCCATTTTTTCACAATTCAAATTGTGTTCAAGGTGCAAGGCGCAGTCAATTAGCGTAGGTAGCCGATCATTGCGGGTTACGTCATGCATTTTTCTAGGGTTTTCTTCGGGGGACGGGATGTTACTCAGGCGTTTTTCAGCTTCTTTGAGGGCTTGCTCATATGTATTGATCTGATTTTTGTAAGCGACAGTTTGAAATGTTTCGGATAGTGCTTGAAGGGCCTGTGTGGCATCTGTATTTGGTTGTCCCGGTTCACAAATGCTTTCGATGAACTCTTCTCCCAATTTCAGCATTTGGGCAAGGTTTTTATCAGGGTATTGCTGTCCTTGATTTTTTTGTTCCTTAAGCTGCTTTAGGTCTTCTTTTAGAGCCGCTATTTTTCTTTCCTGATAAAGGATGGCAACTCTTCGGCTGGGGTTTTTTTGAGCGATATAGTCGCTTATTTGTTTTTCTCGTTGTGAAGCGTCCGTATAACGTTCGATGAAGGCCATGAATTGAGGGAGATTGTTTTCCAGCGTTTCAAGTGCTTGTTGAATGCGTTCAATTCTTGCTCTTAGGCCTTGATGATGTTGTTGATTGCTAAAGTGTTTTATTTTTTGATTGATGCTGGATTTTAAGCGTTCAAAAATTTGCGCTGTGTCGGATAAGGCTTGTGCCGGGCTCAGTGTCTTTGCTTTTTGGTGGTATCCATCATAAAAATAGCCTCCAACCGTAAGTGTTTGATCAAAAAGGGTGTTGATAGTATCCAGAGTGACGGTATTGGCTGAATCCTGATATGCTTCTATGTATGCTTCAAGGGCGGTGTTGAGGCTTATGGCGTAGCTATCATGGTGTTCTGCATGTTGATTAATTTCACTTAGGAGCGTGTTTAACGTTTTAAGCAGTAATAAAGAATTTGTGTATGTGCTGTTTAGTTCTTTTTGCGTGAAGGGGGCCATCTTTTACTCGTTTTATCGGTGGTGAATTAATCTTATATTTCGATTTTTATCAAAGAAATGCGGGCAAATGCCAGATCGGGCTAATTCTTTCCCGATAACCCAATTTTCAGCCATCGCCACAATGGCACAAAGTTTAATGTTCTGTGCTGTCATGGCGATGTTGTAGTGCTATATCTGCAGTTCGTCAAGCTACGGGGAAGGTGCATTCCAACCACTAGGATCTTTTGCGATAGCTTGCATTTGAGCGCGATTTTTTTGTTTTTGATTTTCTCTGTCTTGTTGCGCTTGCTCTGCTATCTTTTGTGCACTTATCTTATCAAGATATTGGACTGCGTCAGGTCTTAGGATAGCAATGCTATTATGTGTTGTTGGTTTTGAAAAATAACGGAGATCAAGATCCCCCAGCGTTGTTATTTTATGATTATCAGGCCTTGGTAAAGCATCCAATGCCTCTTGCGCTTTTTGGGCTTCATTTTCAAGTCTCTGAATAGTTGCGGCAAATTCTGCTAGAAATTGTTTTTCATATTGAGCGGGCAATTCTTGTTCGAGTTTTTTACGTATAGGTGTAAAGGCTTCAGTTAGCGTTTTTTGTACGGCTACTATCTGCGCTTCATCTGTGATATTGAGTGCATTAAAAGCCTCTTGAAGAGCATAAAGTGCCTTTCTTATAGGTAGTGCTTGTCGGCTTACTTCTGTGTCTGCTTCATTTTGGGCTTTCTTTTTTGCCCAGTCCGCAGAGCAGTTGCCTTCTCTTCTTAGTTCTAAGATTCTTTGTTTTTCTGCTAGGGTTGTTTCTGCTTCCGTGATGGCGCGCGCGCGTGATTCATCTCTTTTTTTACGGTAAGGTTCTACTTCTCGTTCTTCGTGTGCGACGGCTTCGTAGTGGTTAATAAAGTCCACAAGTTGTTCAAGTCGTTGCCCAAGTGTACCTGTTTTATTGCTGTTTTTTATGGCGTTTAATACATGTGAATTGTAGTCATTGATACCATTTCCTTGTTTATGGAATGAGAGCATCCCTTCACATATAATTTGTGCAATTGTTAGCTCTTGATCCTTGAATTCTGGTTTATCAAATATAGATTTTTGTGAACTTGATTTGACTGTAAGCTTTGTTTTAAACAAAAAGTTATTCAAAGATGCTATTGAAACTTTTTCGAGGGGGGGGTGTTCGATAGGTATTGTTGAAACGCCTTTCTTACATAATATTCTTCAGTCTCTGCATCAAGATCGGCAGTGATTGCGATGAATTCCTCCATGATGCCTCTGACATTGAGGTACGCAGCTTTTATCTCACCTTTGGTAAATGTTGCCCGAGGTGTGCAATTGCGATCTAGCTCTTCTTTTAGCTCTTGTTGCACTTGTTTATTGCGTTGTTGAACTGCTTCTGGGTTTATTAGGTCTTGTATATCGATCATTGCCCCTGTCCTTTTCATAAAATCAAAAATTGTATTCGCTTGGTTTAGACTTATTTTTTTAATATGTCAAACTTTTTTTGCGTGATGTATTTTTATGTCTGTTTTAAGGTGTTTGTATGAGCAATTCTTATATTTCGATTTTTGTCAAAGAGATGCGGGTAAATGTCCGTGTAGGTCTGCTGCCGGCGGAGAAGGTTTCACCGCAGCCTTTGGATGTGAGTGTGGAGCTGTTTGTTGCGCCATCTTATTTACAATCGGATGAGATTGTCGATTATGCGATCATTCACAAGGCGATTAAGGCATGGGAAAACCGCGAGCATGTGGAATTGCTCGAAACTTTGATGCAGGAATTACTGAGCCTGGGCTTTGGATTTGAGGCTGTTGAGGCTGTTCGCGTATCGCTCGGCAAGCCCGTTATCTTCCAAGAAACGAACGCCGCTGGTGTGAGTGCGTATATCCGGCGGGAGGATTTTCGGTGTTGAGAGCTTTTTGCCGTACTGAACCCGTACTTCTTTAGGGGTTGTAACGCCCAATGTAACGCGGCTTTTGCGGAATTTTTCAATGGTGATGATGCCATCATTTCCCAAGCGCAAGGGGATGCCGATCTCGCAATCGATGATCAATGTGCCGCAATTATTGATATCAAAATCTTCGGTCAGTGGTTCGCTCAGGCTTTTGGGAATGATGCCTGTTTTTTCATTATATCGCGCGTCGTAGATCGTTTGATTCGCAACGGCGACTTCTTTGGGGGCTTTGATTGCAAAACGTACGCGCCGCCCTTGGGTTTTCAGGACTTTGACCACGATAGAATCGCCGATAAAGAGGCTCTCCCCCACTTTTTTGTCTGTTAATAACACAGCTTCCCGCCCAATTATTTATATTTTTTATTGATTTCATAACCTTACACCAAGATCTTTGTATATGTCAAATTATTTTAGGTGCGCGCCATGCATGGCTATGTACGACAATAAACAATAAAGGCGGTTTGCGCCTAAACCGCAACTTTGCCTTTGATATGGGGGTGGGCTTCATAGTTTAGGAGCTCGAAGTCTTCATATTTAAAATCAAAGATGTTTTTTACTTCGGGATTAATCTTCATTTGCGGCAATGGATAGGGCTTGCGGGAGAGCTGCTCATGGCACTGCTCGTAATGGTTGGAGTAAATATGCGCATCGCCAAAAGTATGGACAAATTCACCGGCCTCGAGCCCCGTGACTTGTGCAACCATCATGGTTAGCAGTGCATAGGACGCAATATTAAATGGCACACCAAGGAAGATATCGGCAGAGCGCTGGTAAAGCTGGCAAGAGAGTTTACCGTTAGCCACGTAAAACTGGAAGAAGGCATGGCAGGGCGGGAGTGCCATTTCATCCACCACGCCCGGATTGAATGCGACAACCAGCAAGCGGCGGCTATCGGGATTATTTTTGATTTGCTCAATCACGTTTGAGAGCTGATCAATCGTGCGGCCATCTGCCGTTTTCCAGCTACGCCATTGCTCGCCGTAAACGGGGCCGAGATCGCCGTTTTCATCGGCCCACTCATCCCAGATGCGCACGCCGTTTTCTTTGAGATATTTGATATTTGTATCACCGGCGATGAACCAGAGGAGCTCATGAATGATGGATTTGAGGTGACATTTTTTGGTGGTCACCAGCGGAAAGCCTTCGGAAAGATCAAAGCGCATTTGATGCCCGAACACAGATGTTGTGCCCGTGCCGGTGCGGTCTTCTTTTGTTGTGCCTTCATCCAGCACGCGCTGCATGAGATCAAGATATTGCTGCATGATATGCTCCTTTTCAGCATTAGCATAGCTGGATTCGTTCTGGAGATGGAAGTGCCTAGGGGGATACCGTTATTTTTTTGTGGATTTATTTATTAACATAATGTATGTCTAATAAATGTTTTTCTTATATATGGATGGATGGGGTTGTGAGTGACGTAATAAAAATGACGATTGCGGAGGCGTTTGGCATTTCTGTTAATTTTTCTAATAAACACCCTCTGGCACCAGGGGGTGTTATTTACTGTGACGTGATGGGAACCCTTTTTGGTAATGGGGATATTGGTCCTCTTTTAGATCAATATTTGGCAGATCGTGTGCATATCGGGTGTGATCATCCAATGCTGGCACGAGATATTTTTATTGTTTCAAGTAATACCCCGAAAGAAATTGATGGTTTTGATTTGAAGGTTGTCGCAGCTTTAAGGGAGTCAGGTAGGCAGGACTGGCTCATTCATAAAAACGAAGATGATTTTATCGATCGGGTCGGAATGGCTAGCTTGGTTGAGGTTTTTGATGATGATTGTATACAAAGAATGATTTATGAATCTGCCTCTCCATCGCTTCTCGAGGAAAATATTTTCGATCCACAAAACAATCAGGAACTTATAGAGTTTTTGACGGCTTGGTCGTTGTTGAGTGATAACGATAAGGTTGCATATCTATATGCTGAGCTTGGTAATCCTTCACTTTCTGGTGATTATAAGAATTCTCTTGCTGCTCTTGAGTCCGTCATTTTACATCGGAGAGTCAGGGATTGTAACCGTTTGGTTGTTGCCTAAAGCGTAAGGATATACACTGTGCTTGCTGTTTTTTGCAGAAACTCCTATAATGAAGGTGTTAGGTACTTGTATCTGACTATGACGCTAAACGGGGATGCGGAATAAACGTTGTGGACCCGGGGGCAGTACCCGGCGGCTCCACCATTTGGGAGAGATTGACTATCAAAAACTCCCAGAGGGCGGGGCCGAAACAGGATCGACACGCGCAATAAAGGCATTTTACGGCGTCCGGTATTATATCCGCCGTTATCGGGTTAATTTTGATAGTTGCAAACGACAACAATCAGTTCGTAGCAGCCAACGATAATTCTTTCGCTGGTGACGTTGCTATCGCTGCTTAATGGCAGTGTAGCATAGCTACAATCTAATCCCTTTCTACTAACCTAGGAAGGTGGGGCGTGTCGGCTGCCTCGCAACAGAAGTGCCGACACTTTAGCTTCCATCATTTCCCCATGAACATCGTTAAATTCCGGATCACTTGGCGGCACCAAGCTTCACCGAAATTTGCCTTGTCGTGAGAAAATGCTGTTTGCTAAAGGGCATTATGCCCATGGATTTTTAAAATGTGGGATCGTTGGCTGCGATGTATGAAGGGATTTGCGCTTTCAGGTTGGCTTGTTGTTTTGTCTCGGATTCGAGACGATCTTCTAGTTCGCCTTTGCAGGCGTTAAGGTTTGTGATGAACATAGAATGTAGTGCGTTTTGATATTCGCTGTACCAAAAATT